>JBAUWM010000175.1:0-11295 GCA_049583775.1 Nocardioides sp. | reverse complement strand
CGGCTACCGCGTCACCCGGGGCTTCCCCGAGGGCGAGCTGTCGGGCGAGATGATTGTGACCGACGTCGACGAGCTCGTGGCCGCGCCCGTCAGCCGCGTGATCATCCGCGACCCCGACGCCACCGCCGACGACTTCGTTCAGCTCACGGCCAGCCTCGGATTGCACGGCACCGACTACGTGGTCGGGTGGACCGCCTGGCTCGACCTCACTCCGGTGGGTGTGTCGAAGGCTTCCGGCCTCGATCACGTGTGCGCCGAGCTCGGGTTGACCGCAGCCGACGCGCTCGCGATCGGCGACGGTCGCAACGACGTCGAGATGCTGCGGTGGGCTGGGCGCGGGGTTGCCATGGGCCAAGCTGTTCAGCCCGTGCTAGACGCCGCCGACGTGGTCACTGACTCGGTCTACGACGACGGAGCCGCGGTCGAGCTGGAACGTTGGTTCGGTGCTGGCTGACCGGATCGACACCGCACGGCTGCGCCTGATCCTGGTCTCGGCGGTCGACGCAGCCGACATGCTCGCCGGCCGACGGCAGGAGCGCTGGCACCCGGACTATCCCCGGCCCCACGACGTCGACGCCGCCAGCCTGGTGGCCGAAGGCGACACGTGGGGGCCGCGGCACATCGTGCACGGCAGCCTCGCGGTCGGGTCGATCGGATTCTTCGGTCCGCCTCAGGAGGGCGAGGTCGAGGTGGGGTACGGGCTGGTGTCCGAGGCCCGCGGGCAGGGCTTGGCCTCCGAGGCCCTGGCCGGGTTGCTGAGCGAGACCGACCGGCTCGGCATAGCCGTCCGGGCGAGCGTCGAGCCCACCAACGCCGTGAGCCTTCGCGTGCTCGCGAAGGCGGGGTTCACGCAGCTACGCGGGGCCAACGCCGACGGTGAGCTCGTGATGGCGCGCCCGTTGCCGTGACCGCACACGTCCCCAGGCCGGGGCTCGTCGCGACCGATCTCGATGGCACGCTGTTGCGGTCCGACGGCACCGTCTCCGAGCTGACGCGTCGGGTGCTGCACGCGGTCGAGCGGGCGGGGGTGCCGGTGGTGATGGTCACCGCGCGTCCGCTGCGCTGGATGGACGACCTGTGGCCGCTGGTCGGCTCGCACGGGCTGGCGATCGTGAGCAACGGCGCGATCGTGTTCGACGTGGCAGCCCGAACGGTTCGCCGGCTCGACGGCATCGATCCGGCCGCCGGGCTCGAGCTGGTGGCCGCTATTCGCGACGCCGTCCTGGGTGCCCAGCTGGCCATCGAGTGCGCTGACGGCATCCGGCTCGAGGCGACCTACGACGAGACCGACCACGTGCCCGCGGGCAGCCCGGTCGGCCCCCTTGAAGAGGTGTGGACCGTGCCTGCTGTCAAGCTGCTGGTGCGGCAACCGGCGCTCGACTCTGGCGCCCTCCGCCGAGCCGTGGTCGAGGCCGTTGACGATCGGGCGATCGCCACCTGGTCAGTGCCGGGCTTGGTCGAGATCAGCGCCCCCGGAGTCACCAAAGCTGCGGCTCTCGAGCGCCTCGCCAACGAGCTGGGCGTGGCCGCCGCTGACGTCGTCGCCTTCGGTGACATGCCCAACGACCTGGCCATGCTGGGCTGGGCTGGCACTTCGTTCGCGGTGGCCAACGCCGACCCTTCGGTGCTGCGCGCGGCCGACCACCGGGCGCCGTCAAACGACGACGACGGGGTGGCCCGGGTGCTGGCCCGACTGGTCGGCATCGACCTCGATCTGTTGTGATGTTCCCCGTGCGCCCCCTCGTTCGCGGCCTGCTGTTGAGCCTCGCCGCCTGCCTCGTGGCACTCGTCTGCGCTCAAGGCGCCCCCGCCGGCGCCGTCGACGGCGACCCCGACGACGTCTTCGCGGGTCGCGTCCAGCGAGTGCAGACCATCGAGGGGCCGAAGAATCGGCCCGACCGGCCCGTCTACACGGTGCTGGTGATGGAGGTCTACGGCGAGAGCGAGATCGACACCGGTCGGGTCACCGTGCACACGTCGGCGGCCATCGACAAGTGCACCAACCTCCCGACCCGCCCCGGCGACCAGCCGTACTTCTTCACCCTCGACCGTCAGGGCGTGCGCCTGGTCGCGACCCAGTGCAGCGACGTCCGCCCGGCCACCGAATCGGCGCGCCAGCGAATCATCGCCACCTACGGCGAGCCGCGACCGGCCGTCATGCCCGACCCCGAGCCGGTGCTGCCCGAGGTGACGTACACGTGCCCGGAGTCCGAGGCCACGCTGAGCGACGTCGAGCGCGCCAGCACCGACTGCGAAGAACTCTCGGCTCCCAGCGACCTTGACCGCGCCGCCGCCCCTGGACTCGCCCTGATCCTGATCGGGCTGCTCGGCCTGCTCGTCGTCCGCCGAGTCAGTCGCACGCGTCACTGAATCTGAATCGCTGTGTCGGGCGAGAAACGCCTGCCGGCAGGCGAAACTCGCGCCACATGACGCTGTTTCGTACAACAAGTGCGAGAAACGCCTGCCGGCAGGCGTTTCTTGAGTCGCATGTGACAGCCGGCTGCGCCTACAGGTACATCCCGCCGGCGCCCGAGCCCTCGTCACCCTGCCCGCTCGGCTTGCCCGGCTGCCCGGGAGCCATGCCGGGGGGCACCGCACCAGGAGGGAGCGCTCGGCGAATCTGCTCGAACTGGGCGCGGGCCGCCATCTGCTGGGCGTAGATCGCGGTCTGGATGCCGTGAAACAGTCCCTCGAGCCAGCCCACGAGCTGGGCCTGAGCGATGCGCAGCTCACCCTCGGACGGCGTGACGTCGTCGGCGAAGGGCAGTGAGAGTCGCTCGAGCTCTTCGACCAGCTCAGGTGCGAGCCCGGCCTCGAGCTCGGTGATGGAGGCGGCGTGGATCTCCTTGAGGCGGTTGCGGCTGGCCTCGTCGAGCGGGGCAGCCTTCACCTCTTCGAGCAGCTGCTTGATCATGCTGCCGATCCGCATCACCTTGGCCGGCTGCTCGACCAGGTCGGTGAGGTTGCGCTCGCCGTCCTCGTCGTCCGAGCCGTCGCCGGCGTCGGAGAGCATCGAGGCGGGCACGGAGCCGATTGCCTTGCCGTCGGGTCCGATGATCACGACCTGCTGCTCTTCGGCGTCGCTGTTCTCGCCGGGCTGCTGGTCGTGGTGCTGGTCAGTCATGCCGGAAACGGTATCCATCACACGGTAAGCACGATCTTGCCGGTATGTGTTCCCGCATCCATCAGCTCGTGCGCGGCCCGGATCTGCTCGAGCGGCATCGTGGTCTCCACCACGGGCCGGATCGTGCCGTCGGCGAGCAGTGGCCACACGTGCTCGACGACGCTCGCGCAGATCGCCGCCTTTCCCGCCGCTGGGCGACCGCGCAACGAGGTCGCGATCACCGCGCCGCGCTTGCCCAGCAGGGTCGCGATGTTGAGCTCGGCCTTGATCCCGCCCTGCATGCCGATCACGACGAGCCGCCCTTCGGGAGCGAGCGCGTCGACGTTGCGGGGCAGGTACTTCGCCCCCATGTTGTCGAGGATGACGTCGACGCCGCGCCCGTCGGTCTCGGACCGAACCACCTCGAGAAAGTCCTGGTCTCGGTAGTTGATCGCGACGTCGGCGCCGAGGTCGCGGCAGAACGCCAGCTTCTCGGGTGACCCCGCGGTCGTGAACACCCGAGCGCCGAGGCTCGACGCGAGCTGGATGGCGAACGTGCCAATGCCGCCGGCTCCACCGTGCACGAGGAACGCGTCGCCCTGCGTCAGCCCGGCCACCATGAACACGTTCGACCACACCGTGCAGGCCACCTCGGGGATGGCGGCGGCCGTGACCAGGTCGATGCCGTGCGGCACCGGCATCAGCTGCCCGGCCGGCACGACCACCTGGGAGGCATAGCCACCCCCCGCGAGCAGCGCGCACACCTCGTCGCCGACCGACCAGCCCTCCACGTCAGCCCCGAGCGCTGCGATCGTGCCGCTGCACTCGAGCCCGATGACGTCGCTGGCCCCCGGCGGCGGTGGATAGAACCCCTGCCGCTGCAGCACATCGGCGCGGTTGACCGCCGTCGCGACCGTCGACACCAGCACCTCACCGGGCCCTGGCTCGAGATCGGCGACGTCTCGCACCGAGAGCACCTCGGGGCCACCGGTTCCGTCAGCGACGACGGCCCTCACTCGTCGTCCTCGTCCTCGTCGCCGTCGTCCAGGTCGAGGTCGAGAGTGCTGTCGTCGATCTCGACATCGATCTCTTCCTCAGGAATGGGGGCGTCGGCCGGACGGTCCCAGTTCTCCGCCAGGCCCTGCGCCTTGGCGGCGAGGCGCTCGACCGCGGTGGGGTCGGCGTCGTTGGCACCCGCCGCGAAACCGAGCAGGTACGTGGTGACGGGTCCGGCCAAGTGGTCGACCTGTTCGTGCGACAACGTCGCCAGGTCGTTCAGCAGGCCTTCGTCGACCTCGGTCTCGAGATCGAGCACGTCGCAGAGCTCGTCGATCCAGTCATGGAGGTTCACGAACCCAGACTGACCAGACCGCACGGCGTGGCGCAACCCCGTACGGGGGTGGACCTCGACCGGGTGGCTACTCGGCGAGGTCGCGCAGATCGGCCCAGCTGTCGATGTCGCGGTGCTCCGAGCCCACGCACGGCACGTCGGCGAGGTCGAGCGGAGCGAGCAGGCGATGTAACGGCAGACCATGCTGGTCTTCCACGCTAGGCCGGTGTGCCTCGAGCGCGGGCCGGCTCAGCACCATCGCCAGCTGCCGACGTCCGTCGGGATCGACCAAGATCGCTCCGTCGTGTCCTTGCGCGGCCTGGTGCAGGCGGCGGAAGGTCTGCGGGGTGAGTCGCGGCATGTCGACCGCCAGCACGGCGATGCTCGACGTCGTGCGCAGCAGCGCGTCCATGCCGGTAAGCAGCCCCGCCACGGGGCCGCCGTGCCGCGGACTCTCGACCACGAAGGTCACCGGCCGTTCGGTCGGCACCTGTTCGCCCACCACGACCACCTCGCTGGCGTCGAGCACTGCGTCGAGCGTGTGGGTGAGCAGGGTGCGGCCATCGATCTCCACCGAGGCTTTGTCGAAGCCACCCAGCCGGGTGGCGCGGCCGCCCGCCAAGATCACCGCACAGAAGCTCTCGAGGTCCACGCGGCCATCCTCGCAAACCCGCCTCGGTGGAGTCCGAGTGGCAAGGTGAGGGCATGAACTCATCGCTGGACGTCGTCCTCGTGCAGGAGGCCTCCAGTCTCGACCCCGCTGACAATCGTGCGGCGATCACCCGGTTGGTGACGGCAGCGATCACCGCTGGTGGAGCGCACCGAGCAGACCTTGTGGTGCTGCCTGAGGCCTTCGCGCGCGACTTCGGTGACGCCGGATCCGACGTCAGCGACTTCGCGGAGCCGCTCGACGGACCGTTCGTTCGCTGCTTGTCAGCTGTGGCGGCCCAGCACGGGACGAGCGTGCTGGCTGGAATGTTCGAAGCAAGCAATGACCCGAGCCGACCCTTCAACACCCTGGCGCTACGCGGCGCCGCCTCCGCCGACTATCGCAAGATCCATCTCTACGACTCCTTCGGCCACCGCGAGTCAGACCGCCTCCTCGCCGGCGAACCAACCGCCACCGTGGTCGACGTCGCCGGCTGGAAGGTCGGCCTGATGACCTGCTACGACCTGCGCTTCCCCGAGATGGCGAGGGCTCTGGTCGACGCCGGAGCCGAGGTGCTCGTGGTGCCCGCGGCCTGGGTGGCCGGACCCCGCAAGGTCGACCACTGGCGCACGTTGGTGCGAGCCCGCGCGATCGAGAACACCGCCTTCGTCGTCGCCTGTGGCCAGCCCGGGCCCCGCTACACGGGCCACTCGATGGTCGTCGACCCCTGGGGCGACGTCGTGGTCGAGGCCGGCGTCGAGGCGCAGGTGGTCACCGCACGACTCGACCGGGCCGCGCTCGACGAGTCGCGCCACACCAACCCCTCACTTCTCAACCGGCGTCTGTAACCTCCACGCTTGTGTCCAAGGCCGAGCTTCGCCAGCGGGTGGCCGACCATCCGCGCCCCCGCGTCGCCGCGTTGACCGCACGCGTCGAGGGTTTGGCCGACACCCGCACCCCGCTCACCGCCTTCGGCTTCTTGGTCGCGATCGGCCTGGCCTGCCTGGTGGCGGCCATGGTTCCGGTCGGGCCGTCGTGGCTCGACGGTGTCGGCGCGGTGGTCGTGGCTGCCACCTACTCGTGGGCGCTCGCTGCTCGCACAGGCGGCCGGCCAGTGTTGTTCGGCAGCCTCGCGGTGGTGGTCGGCGTCGTGGCGCTCGTCAGCGACGTCGACGTGCTGCGCACCGGGGCCGCCGTCGGTACCTGTGTCGTGGCCGCGGTGCTGGGCGTCATGGCCACCGTCCCGGCCGTCACGTTCTCTCGCGCAGCCCGTGAGTGCGCGATCGCGCTGTCGATCGGCATCGTCGGCGCGTTGGCCACCATCGGGTTCGAGCCCGCCATCACCGTCACCCGCTTTGAGTACACGACCTTCGGGCTAGCCCTCGCCGCGGCGTTCTTCGTCGTCTACCGGCTCGGAGCCGGCCTGCACGGCCTCGGACGACGCGGCATCGTGATCGTGGTGATCGGCGGGGTGCTGCTCGTCGTCACGCTGCTCTACGCCGAGCTGCTGCGCCGCTACGGCGAGTCGGGTCTTGTCGCCAGCCTGCTCGACGTCGTGCGTTGGTCGCGCGACCACGTCGGTGCCTTCCCGCGTCCGATCGAGGCGGTGCTGGGGGTGCCGGCCCTGGCGTACGGCTGCCACATGCGGGCACGTCGACGGCAGGGTTGGTGGGTCTGCGCGTTCGGGGTGGCCGCCACCTCGGCCGCGGCGAACGCTCTGGCCAACCCCGAGATCGCGTTCACCGAAGCCGGGTTGTCGCTGTTCTACGGATTGATCATCGGGCTGGGGCTCGGCTACCTGATGATCAGGCTCGACGTCATCCTCACCGGCGGTTCGGCCGGGTCACGAGGCCGACGCAGCCGGGTGGCCGAAGAGGCCAGTGCCTTGCGCCCCGAGCCGGCGCGTTCCGCAGCCCTGCTCTGAGGGCGCGGGGAGTACGGCTACGCGGAAGTAACGGCTAGCGTGCGAGCCATGGCGCGCGACGTGGTCCTCGAGATCGTCTCCGAGCTCGTGGCCAACGTGCTCGAGGTGATGGTGGCCCCCGGCGACACGGTGCGGGCAGGCGACGAGGTCGCGCTGCTGGAGTCGATGAAGATGGAGATCCCGGTGATCGCCGACGCCCCCGGCGTCGTCTTGGCGGTCAAGGTCGCCTTGGGCGACGTCGTGCAGGACGGCGACGTGCTGGTGACGCTCAGCCCGAGCTGAGCGCTGGCCGGCCGACTGGCAGACCGACTGGCCGACCACTGGCAGACCGACTGGCAGAGGGGGCGGGATTCGAACCCGCGGTAGGTCTCCCTACGACCGCTTTCAAGGCGGTTCCGATCGGCCGCTCCGGCACCCCTCCGTGACCGCCCGGGCGATGACCCGAACGGCACGCGGGGGATTCTACGGGTTACTCCGATCCGCCGAGCTCCAGCTCGACGTCGTCGTAGACAAGATCGTTGAGCCGCTGCACGTGATGGGTCACGTCGACCACCAATCGGGCGACGTCGTTGTGCACTGCGGCCACGTCGGCGTCCTCGAGAACTCGGGCTCCGAGATCGCCGAGCCGGCCGAGGAGCGTGTTGCGCTCACGGAAGGCGGCGCCGCCTCGAGCCGCGAGCCAGCCGTCGCTCGGCTCGTCGCCCGTTTCGGCGAGCAGTGCGTCGCGGACGGCGGCCATTCGCTGCCGCACCGTCCACCGCCAGTTGCCCAGGGAAGGTCCCTCGCGGCGCGGTGACTCGTTGGCCTGGATCAGGCCGTCAAGGGCGGCGGTCATCGTGGAGCTCGCGGTGCTCATGGCACCTCCCGGATGCGGTCGACGGTGACTAGTGCCCCCGAGCATCCCCTCCGGTGCGGCCCACGGCAAGGGTCCTGGGTCACCTTCCCTCAGAATGTCTGGGTGACGGTCCCCGAACCCGCCTTCTACCGGCTTGCTCCCGCGATGGTGGCCCGCTTCATGGGCCTCGGCCTGGTGCTCGTGGCTGTGCTGATGTTCGTCATGACTGCGGTGGTGGCCGGCTCGTCGATCCCGCCCGACCTGCTCGTCGTGGTCTTGGCGCTCGGCATGCTGGCCGTGTTCGGCACCATCAGCTGGCTGCGCCGGTCCTACGTCGTCCGTCTGGACGGCGAGGGCTACTCGGTGCGGATGGTGCGGGGAGTCGGCGTGGCCGAGGGCACCTGGATGGAGGTGACCGAAGCGGTGGCGGCGCATCCGCACGACGTTGCCTGCGTCATCCTGCACCGCGCCGATGGCACGACCACGACGATCCCGATGTCGATGCTGGCCGTTGATCGTGACCGGTTCGCCGAGGACGTCCGTGGCTACCTGCGTCGAGCCCACGGTTCGACCACCGATCCGGGCTGATTGGCCCGGTCCGGCGAGGGCCTTGTACCCTGAGCGGGCCGTTCTGTGAGCGGCAGGGAGGCGTCGCCTAGTCCGGTCTATGGCGCCCGCCTGCTAAGCGGGTTGAGGGCTACAACCCTCTCGCGAGTTCAAATCTCGCCGCCTCCGCCCTGTACGACCCCGGGTCCGCCCCAGCTAGCTGGTGGCGGGCCCGTTGTCGTTGTCGGACATTTTGGACTCTCCAGGTTTGAGGCCCCGCGTGGCCGGGGAGATGGCGAGTGCACGTTTGTGCGGATCCCGGGGCTGCACAAAGTTGCAATGCACAAACCTGAGCCGCTGCAAGCCTGACATTGATGGCCGGGTGCAGACGACAATCTGCACACGGGCCATTCCGTGGGTCCGAGGAAAGTTGGTCGTCACATGAAGTTCGCTCGCAAGCTCTGCCTCGCGGCTGCGGCTGGTGCCCTCGGCGTCAGTCTGCTCGGTATCACCGTCCCGGCTCAGGCCTACGACTCCAGCTGGGGTTGTGGTGGCTGGTGCAAGTCTGGCGGCGGCGGCCGTCCCTGATCTCCACCTGACACTCCCCTTGAGGGGCGGTCGGCGCTGACCGCTACTCAGCCCGCAGGCGGTTCCACGATGACGTGGAGCCGCCTTCGTGCGTCTCGGTCAGCCCTCGGACTGCTCGGGCGCCTCGCCAGGTAGCTCGCGCTCCTGGCCCGAGATGCCGGCCTGGCCCATGGTGTAGCCCAGTTGGAAGCGAGTCTCGGCCTCGTACTCGGTCTTCAGGTCAGCCACGTACCCCGCGTACGTGCGCGGACTGACGCC
Organism: Nocardioides sp.; assembly: GCA_049583775.1. GTDB lineage: Bacteria > Actinomycetota > Actinomycetes > Propionibacteriales > Nocardioidaceae > Nocardioides. The sequence continues at coordinate 2,062 of JBAUWM010000175.1, read as the reverse complement.
CAGGCGTTTCGCGCTGACCGGGTCGGAGTGGCCTTCGATGAGCATGCGGATGGTCATCGAGCGCTGCTCGACAGCGATGTCCTTGAGTGTCGGGCTCTCGCGGTTGGTGAACGGACGGGCACGTTCCCACGTGCGCTCGAAGATGTCGACGAGGTAGTCCACCACCGACGGCTCGCGGATCGCGACGGCGCTGCGGTGGTCGTCGCTGGCAGGAATCACCACCACGCGACGGTCGACGACGATCATGCGTTTGAAGAACTCATCCAGCGTGCGCACCTCGGCACCACGCGCGGTGACAGCGGCGACGTACTTGTGCGTCGTCGAGCTGCGTCGAGCGCTGTGTTGGTAGAGCGTGCGCATCTTGGTGCCGCGCTCCAACATGGCGGTGTCACGCAGCGCGGCGGCGGCGAGCGTGGCGGCGTCCCGGCCAGCTTGTGGCTGTGCGGTGAGCATCTCCTCCTCGGCCTCCGACACCAGGCCGGTGAGGAACGGACCGATGGCCTCGTCGTGCAGGTAGGTGAAGGGTCCGCGGGCCTGGGCGAGCGGTGAGCGGCGCCACGACTGGTTGAGCGCGCTGAAGGCTTGTGCCCAGTGCGACGACTCCTCCAGCAGCTTGGCCCCCTCCTGGCTCAGCGGCGAGACGACGCGCGACTGAACGCTGGTGGGGTCTTCAGGGAGCCAGGTGTCGGTGGCCTTGTCGAGCTGCACGAGGCCGAGCCCGATCAGCAGGTCGAAGGCTGGCCGCTCGGGTCCGTCGTCAGCGATTCGGGGGTCGTCGACGGCGATGCCTTCACGAGAGACCAGGTCGTCGTAGAGGGCTGCGGCGCCCGACTCGAACAACGCGCGGTCCTCGGGACCGTAGGTCGACATTCCCGCTTCTCCCTCCGCCGCATCCGACACCCGAGCCGCTGCTCGATGATTCCACCACACGCGACGAACCCCGCCTCGAAACGAGGCGGGGTCCGTCGACTTGGCGTGTGGCTCGCTCAGTCGCCGAGGCGCGCCTTCAAGCCATCGAGCTCGGTCCAGAGCACGGTCGGGAGGTCGTCACCGAACTTCTCGAACCACTCCTGGATCTGCGGGATCTCGGCCTTCCACTCCTCGACGTCGACCGCCAGGGCCGCCTCGAGTGCCTCGGGCGTCATGTCGAGGCCGTCGACGTCGAGCGCGCCGGGGGCCGGCACGTGGCCGATCGGGGTCTCGACTGCAGCGGCCTGGCCGTCGAGGCGCTCGACGACCCACTTGAGCACGCGGCTGTTCTCGCCGAAGCCGGGCCACAGGAAGCCGCCGCTCTCGTCTCGCCGGAACCAGTTGACGTAGAAGATCTTCGGCAGCTTGGCGGCGTCGTTGTCCTTGCCGACGTTGATCCAGTGGCTGAAGTAGTCGCCGGCGTTGTAGCCGATGAAGGGCAGCATCGCCATCGGGTCACGGCGCACGACGCCCACGGCGCCGACCGCCGCGGCGGTGGTCTCCGACGACAAGGTGGCCCCGAGGAACGTGCCGTGGGTCCAGTCGCGGGCCTCGAACACCAGCGGCACCGTCGTCTTGCGGCGACCGCCGAAGAGGATGGCGTCGATCGGCACGCCGCGCGGGTCGTCGAACTCGGGGGCGAGGATGTCGCACTGCTTGATCGGCGTGCAGTAGCGGCTGTTCGGGTGGCTCGACTCGAAGTCCGATTCCGGGGTCCAGGCTTCGCCCTTCCACGAGGTCGCCTTGGCCGGCGGGTTCTCCAGGCCCTCCCACCACACGTCGCCGTCCTCGGTGAGCGCGACGTTCGTGAACACCGAGTTGCCCTTGTTGATCGTGGCCATCGCGTGCGGGTTGGTGTGCTCGTTGGTTCCCGGCGCGACACCGAAGAAACCGAACTCCGGGTTGACTGCCCACAGGCGGCCGTCCTCGCCGATCCGCATCCAGGCGATGTCGTCCCCGATCGACTCGACCTTCCAGCCCGGGATAGTCGGCTTGAGCATCGCCAGGTTGGTCTTGCCGCAGGCGCTCGGGAACGCAGCGGCCACGTACTTCACGACGCCCTGGGGACTGGTGAGCTTGAGGATCAGCATGT
>JBAUWM010000174.1:0-2602 GCA_049583775.1 Nocardioides sp. | reverse complement strand
CCGCAAGCGCTGAGCAGGGGCAGCGACAGTCCGGCGGTCGCGGCGCCAGACAGTGCGCGACGACGAGTGATGGGCTGGCTCACGAGTTCTCCTCGGAAGTAGTTGAACCAGACACTAACGGGCGAGCAAGTCGCCGACCCCGTTGGTGAGCCGGACCGCGAAGAAGCCTGCGCTCGAGTCGGAGTACCAGATGGTGCGGCGCTTGACGTCCCAGGCGGGCTGGGAGAAGGCCCCGGCGCCACCCGAGCTCGGACGGTTGAAGTAGGCGACCTCCCGAGGGGCGGACAGATCGCTGATGTCGAAGATCCGCAAGCCCGAGCCGATCATGGAGCACGCCACGATCCGTGGTTCTTCGTAGTACGGAACCGAGCAGTAGTGGGCCGTGTAGCCGCCGACTGGCGTGTTGGCGCCGGGGTCGCCGATCGACCGCTTGCGCTCCTTGGGCTGGTGTACCTCCAGCCTGAGGTTCGACACGATCTTCGGGCTGCGTGGGTTGTCGACGTCGATCAACCGGGCGGCTCCGACCACGGCGTCCTCGACCCGGAATCCACCGTTGTTGAGGCCATAGCGCGTGAATTCGTCGACCTGCAGGAGGTACTCGCGGCCATCGCGGGTGAATGGCTGCGCCACCTGCGGAATGCCGGCCTCACGCCAGGTCAGGTTCGACAGGAGCCGAACGCGCGGGTTGGGCTTGCGATCTTGGATCTCGCTCACGTCGAGGATCCGTAGCCCCTCGCCAGGCAGGCGTCCTTCTGAGAGGTCGTTGCCGATGTTGGCGACATACATCGTGCGACCGTCCTGGGACAGTCGCATGCCGTGGTAGTTCACGTAGAACTGCGAGAACAACATGCGTGGTGCTCGCGGGTTGCTCACGTCGATGGCCGCCAGAGTCTGACCACCGGAGCCCGAGGCGTAGAACGTCTTGCCGTCGGGCGACCAGCCGCTCTCGTGGCCGAGCAGCGCCTCGGTGGTGCGCGAGAGCAGGCGCGGCTGGCGGCAGTTCTTGCTGATGTCGTAGATCTCGAGAACGCCCGCGTTGGCAAACGCGTTGCCGAGCACCGCAGCGAGTAGTCCGCGCTTCTCATTGACCAGAAGGGACTCATGGGGGCTGAGCATGGTGGGCGTGGTCAGGGTCGTGGTCACGCGCGGACGCGAGGGCTTGTCCATGTCCAGCACGATCACGCCGAAGCCGGTCTGGGTCTGCTGGAGGAAGTCGCTCGGGAAGACCCGCGTGGTGTCGTAGTAGGCGCACGCCTGCCCGCGCCGGTCGACGTAGCGCAGGACCTTGAAGCCGCCGGTGCTGTCGTTGCGTCCGATCTCGACCGCGTTGCAGCGATACCCCTTGGTGGCCCGACCCGACTCGTAGTCGGCGGCCGGAACGCGTCCTTGTACGTCGGTTTCAGGGCGAGAGCCGGGTCCACACTCCGCGACAGGCGCAGCTGCGGGGAAGCGATAGTTCTGCGCCGACACCCAGTCAGCGGAGGTGAGCAGCGTGAGCCCGGTGACTGCGACAACCAGGCTGATGAGCAGGTGCCGGACCCCCGGGGCGCGTTTCAACGACGTTGACATGTTGCTTCAACGAGCCAGTGTGACCGGAGTTACATCACGTTCGAGTGGCCGCCTTCTTGGCAGTCTTCTTGGCCGCAGTCTTCTTGGCCGGCGCCTTCTTTGCTGGCGCCTTCTGAGTCGGTTGGGCTGCAGCGCGGCCGTGAAGCAGGGGCGCGAGGAAACGACCTGTGTGGCTGTCAGCGTTGGCCGCGACCTCTTCAGGGGTGCCCTCTGCGACCACGAGGCCGCCGCGCGAACCTCCTTCAGGTCCCATGTCGATGAGCCAGTCGGCGGTCTTGATGACGTCGAGATTGTGCTCGATCACGAGCACCGAGTTGCCGGCGTCGACGAGTCGGCCGAGCACCAGCAGCAGCTTGCGAATGTCTTCGAAGTGCAGACCCGTGGTCGGCTCGTCGAGCACGTAGACCGTGCGCCCCGTGGAACGCTTCTGCAACTCAGAGGAGAGCTTGACCCGCTGGGCCTCTCCCCCGGAGAGCGTGGTGGCGGGTTGGCCGAGACGCACGTAGCCGAGGCCGACCTCGACGAGGGTCTTCATGTGCCGGGCAATGGCGGGCACAGCCGCGAAGAAATCGACGGCCTCCTCGATCGGCATGTCGAGGACCTCGGCGATGGTCTTGCCCTTGTAGTGCACCTCGAGCGTCTCGCGGTTGTAGCGCGCGCCGTGGCAGACCTCGCAGGGCACGTAGACGTCAGGCAGGAAGTTCATCTCGATCTTGATCGTGCCGTCGCCCGAGCACGCCTCGCAGCGCCCGCCCTTGACGTTGAACGAGAAACGCCCCTGCAGGTAGCCGCGCATCTTGGCCTCTGGTGTGGAGGCGAAGAGCTTGCGGATGTGGTCGAACACGCCGGTGTAGGTGGCTGGGTTGGAGCGCGGGGTGCGGCCGATCGGCGACTGGTCGACGTGAATCACCTTGTCGACGTGTTCGAGCCCGGTGATCTTCTGGTGCCGGCCAGGCACTGCGCGGGAGTGGTAGATCTGCTTGGCCAGCGAGGTGTAGAGGATGTCGTTGACCAGCGTCGACTTGCCCGACCC
>JBAUWM010000173.1:0-1505 GCA_049583775.1 Nocardioides sp. | reverse complement strand
GTGCGTCACGGTAGGTCGAGATGGCGAGTGCAGCAACGTCTCTCGACACAGAGACGCTCTCAGCGCGCCGAGAAATGTCAACGGGTCATCCCCAAAGACAAGCAGCAGTGCAACGTGAGCAGCCTGTTCGGGGAGCCGGGAGCCGGGAGCCGGGAGCCGGGAGCTCGACAAGCTCGAGGACCTGTGCGACGGGACGGGACACGACTAGCCCACTCACGCTGGTGGCTGCGATCCAGTCCAAGGGAGCACATCCGGGCATAGCGTGCCGGACATGACCCCCACACGACGTCTGACGGCTGCGCTAGCGGCCCTGATCGTTGCCTTCACCATGCTGCTGGTGCTGCCCGCTCATCACAGTGCGTCCGCGACCGTTGCTGCCGCTCAGATGGGCGACAAGGACTGCGGCGACTTCCCGAACCAGGCTGCTGCGCAGCGGTACTACGTGTCGCGCGGTGGACCGCAGTCCGACCCCGACGGACTGGACGCGGACGGCGACGGAGTCGCATGCGAGTCCAACCCGTGCCCGTGCTCTAGCAGCACCAGTTCGCCTGGCCCCGGCCCGCAGCCCGCCCCGGAACCGAGTCGGCCCCCGCTGCTCAAGCAGTTCGGCAATGTCACGCGCGTGATCGACGGCGACACGGTCGAGGTGCGTCTCAAGTCCGGCCGCAAGGAGTCGATTCGGTTCCTTGGTATCGATACCCCTGAGGTCTATGGAGGCAAGGAGTGCGGTGGTCCCGAGGCCTCGCAGAGTATGAAGAAGTTGCTTCCCGTCGGTTCGTCGGTCAAGTTGCTCTCTGACCGAAGTCAGGACGTGAAGGATCGGTACGGCCGACTGCTGCGGTACGTGTTCAAGGGCGGCAAAGACATTGGGCTAGTGCAACTACAGATCGGCTCTGCCGCGGTCTATGTCTACGGCGGCAAGCCGGTGGCGAAGATCAACCAGTACCGGCAGGCCGAGGCCAAGGCCAAGCGACAGCGTCTAGGCATGTGGGGCAGCTGCTCATGAGCCTGCCTCCTGCACGCTGGTACCGCGACCAAGCTTCCGAGGGGCACGAGCGCTACTGGGATGGGCAGGCCTGCTCGGGAGATCCCGGGTACGGCGGTCACCTCGACCGCGACGGCGATGGAGTGGCCTGCGAACAGTAGTTGCCGCGGAGAGTAGGGCGCACTGATCGGCCCTTTGGAGCGCCTCCGGTTGCGCCGCCCTGGCCGCCCAGACCGCGCCACCCTCGCCGAGCTCATGGGCCGTCTCGGCCACTCCACCCCGGGCGCGGCCATGCGCTATCAGCACCCCGCCGCCGACCGCTACGCAGAGTCGCGAAGCGGCTCTCGGCGTTGGTGTCGGACGCAGATGTGAAGGTGGAGCGGTGAGCGAGGGCACGGCATGGACCACTGAGTTCTACGAGGACGATGCCGGCCGTCGTCCCGTTGAGCTTTGGATGGACTCGCTCACGGTCGCCGAGTTCGCTGCTCTGCGCGCTGGGATCGTCCGGGTGCTCGAGGTC
>JBAUWM010000172.1:0-9952 GCA_049583775.1 Nocardioides sp. | reverse complement strand
TCTTCGCGCCGTGAAGGAACGAGAGGGTGACGTTGTCGAGGACGACCTTGTCGCCGTGAGCCTTGCGGACATTGCGCAGGGTGAAGACATATTCCGCCATGTGACCAGAGCCTAGACGGGGCTCAGCCGCCCGGCTCCGCCCGGGTGAGGGTAGGCACGAGGGCCCGGCTGATCACAGTGCGCGCGTCAAGCTCGGCGCGCACCGGTGCCTCGACCTCCTCACGCACGATCTCCTTGACCGAACCGCGCAGCGAGCGCTCGATCTCCTCGGCTCGCGCACGAGCCGCGGCCGCCACCAGACCTCGGGCGACCACCGCTAACACCAGCCCCAGCACCACCGGCACCACGATCGCCACGACAGGTAGCGGAAAGCCGCCGACGTCGAGGTCTGGCCCGGTCAGGGTGCCGTCCGCCGCCGTGACGGTGGTCCAGACACCGGCTCCGAGGGCTCCGAGAAACAGCACCCACTGGAGCAGGCCCAGGGCACCGGCCCAGCCGGGTAGTCCGCTGCGGCTCAAGTCGACCTTGGACATCGCACGATCGAGGCGGTCGCCGATCTCGGCGGCGCGGCCACTGGTGACTCGGTGCAGGGAGTCCTGCCACGCCGGGGCCAGCCCGTGCGAGACGTCGTCGGCGAGGTCTCGAGCGGCCTGCTCGACGCGCGAACGCTGCACTCGCAGCTGAGCCCCGCGTCGATCGGAGTCCGATGAGCCTTGGCCCAGGTCGATGCCCAGCTGCTTGAGCGGGTCGGGGCGGAGCCGGGCGAGCAGCGCGAACGGCGGCCAGGTCGAGGTGAGCTCGGCGCGTGAGCGGGTGACGCGCTCAACGGCGTCGACGATGACGGGGATGCCTGCGGCCTCGGCCAGCTCGTTCTCGACCTGGGTGACGCGCGCCGCAGTGAGCTCGCGAGGGCTGGGTTCGCCGTTGGCCTCGGCCACGCGGTGGGCCGCGGCACGCAGGTCGGACTCGATCCGTTCGCGGGTGAGCCGCTTGGCGGCCACCCGGCCAGCGATCTCGCCGCGCAAGTCGTCGATGCCGATGTCGTGCCGGGCACTGACGGCGAACACGGGCACGTCTTGCAGGCCGTCGAGGTCGAGCAGGCGCCTCACGTCGTCGACCATCGACTGGCGACGGTCTTCGGGCACGGTGTCGATGTGATTGAGCACCACCACCATGATCCCGGAATGGGTGCTCAGCGGCGCGAAGTAGCGGTCGTGGATCGCGGCGTCTGCGTACTTCTGGGGGTCGAGCACCCAGACCAGCAGGTCAGCGAGCACCACGAGTCGATCGACCTCGAGGTGGTGGGCCACCTCGGTGGAGTCGTGGTCGGGCAGGTCCATCAGGACGACGCCGTCCAGCTCGCGGTCGGCGCGGTAGGCGGCGTCGCCGTCGATGTCGAGAAGCGAGTCGCGCATCGTCTGGTGCCGCGGCGGAATGCCCAGCCAGTCGAGCAGCCCTTCGGCGTCGGCGCTGCCCCACACGCAGGCGGTGGCCCACGAGGTGGTCGGACGGCGCACGCCGGTAGATGAGAGCTCGAGACCCGTCAGCGCGTTGAAGGTCGAGGACTTGCCCGAGCCGGTGGCACCCGCGATCGCGACCACGGTGTGCTGGGCCGAGAGCCGCAACCGGCCAGCGCCGCGCCCGGCGATCTCGGTGACCTCATCGAGCATGGCGTCGTCGAGGCGACCGCGGGCCGCTGCGATGGCTGACTCGAGCCCCTCGATCCGAGCGCCGAGGTCACTGCCGCGCAGCACGAACTGGCGTGCGTCCTCGAGCATGCTGGTCACAGGGAGTCTCCCGGATCGGCTTCCTTGACCGACGCCTCGTAGCGCAGGTCGTCGACGCGTCGCGCTGCCTGCCGCAACCGCTCAGCGGCGGTCGGATGGAGCGCGAGCCCGTCGACGAGGGAAACATAGCGGTCGCGTTCGTCGCCTATCAGGGCGTCGATCCGATTAGTGAGTGAAGCCTGGCCGCGGTCGATCAGCGACGTCGCCATGGTGTCGCCGAAGACCGACTCCAGCAGACGTCGCGCGAGGGCGGCCGAAGCGATCTCCTCGGTGGAGCGTGCCAGCACCGCGACCATGAGTGCGGCCGAGAGTCCGTTGACGCCGAAGGCTAGGAACTTGGGGCTGGTGCGCCGGTCGGCGCCGTCGGCGCGCACCATCTCGAGCAGGTCGAGTTGCCAGTCGCGCACCATCCGCTCGGCCTTGCGGCGCAGGTCGCGCGAGGCGCGGCTCAGGTCGCGCGACTCGCCCGCCAGCACGGCGACGCCCGCGGGGCGTTCGATCCACGCAGCGTGCGTGGCTGCGGCGGCGGCCTCGCCGTGCTCGAGCAGCAAAGTCTCGACCCCGGCCTCGATGGCGACGGTGAGACGCTCGGCCTGCTGGGGATTGCCCTTGATCGTGTTCACGAGCCGGTCGCGAATGCCGCCCACTCGACTTTCGAGCGAGGTGAGCAGCTCGCCGGTTCCGATGAACTCCTGCCAGCGAATCAGCACCTCACCCTGCACCACCGTGCCGTCGGTGATGTGGGAAGCCAGCGTGGAGTTCACCGCGCCGTATGAGGCGAGGGCTTCGTCCCTGAGTTGGAGCGCGAGGTCAGTCTGCTCGTCGCTCATGTCGGCCACCGGATACGACCCGCGCGTGATCGTGCGCACGGCCCCGTCGAGGGTCTGACGCACGACCACCGATCGGGCGTCGGTGTCGGCCGCGAGCGACTCCAGCCAGCCGCGCACTTCGGCCACGTGGTGGGCGGGCAACAGGCCGTCGTCGTTGACTTTGCCCTCAGTGACGGTGAACAGCGGTGAGTCCTTGAGGCCACGGCTGGCGAGCATCCGAGCCAAGTGTGTTGCAACGGTCTGGATCGCCTCGTCTGGGGTGCGGTCGAGAATGACCGCCACCGCCGTCGACCGCTCAGCTGCCTGACGCAGGAAAGCCCACGGCACCTGGTCGGCGTAGCGGGCGGCAGAGGTGACGAAGAGCCACAGGTCGGCGGCCTGCATGAGCTGGGCCGCGAGCTGGCGGTTGCGCTCCTCGACCGAGTCGACGTCGGGCGCATCGAGGATCGCCAGCCCCTGCGGCACCGACGTGGTCGGCACCAGCTGCAAACAGCTGGGGTCGTCAGTCGAGTGGTCGACGCGGGTGAGGTCAGGCAGCAGCCGGTCTTGGCCGAACCAGGTGGCGTCGTCGGGGTGGTGCACGAGCACCGGCGACCGAGTGGTGGGCCGCAGCACGCCGGGGGTGGTGACCCGGTGACCGACCAGCGAGTTGACTAGCGTGGACTTGCCCGCGCCGGTCGACCCCCCGACGACGGCGAGCATCGGCGACTCCAGCGTCATGACCCGCGGGATGACGTAGTCCTCGAGCTGGTCGATCATCTCCCGGCGCCTGCGCACGAGGTCGTCGGTGCCGGGCAGGAGGAACGGCAGCTCGGCACCCACCAGGGCCTGGTGCAGCTGCACCAGCGCGGTGACCATCCGGCTGTCGCCGACCTCGGGGTCAGCGGGTGATGAGGTTGTCATGAGACGGGCACGACCTGTCCGGGGAAGGCGACGTAGGGCCGTGCCGCGCGGATCCGCGCCACGTGTTCGGCGCCGCGCGCCTGCCAGTCGGCGGGCGGGGTGCCACGGAGCAACCGGTGGTGGAGGAACCCGAGCTCGATGGCGGCCTGCTGGTAGTCGGCCATCGCCCGCGCTGCCTGCGGTCCCCCGGTGGCAAGCGCGTGGGCACGGGCAGCGCGCCGGGCAGAGAGGTCGACGACCCAGCCGATGTCGGTGGCCGGGATGAGCTGACGTTGGGCCGCGTCGGTGAGCGCTGCCTGCAGCATCCGCGCTTCTGAGGTGCGGGCCCAGATGGCCAGGCACACGAGGGCGACGAGCGCGGGCACCATCAGGGCGATGTAGACGCCGGCGAACCCGACCACTCCGAAGATGGTCGAGCTGTTCCAGAGACCATGGGTGAGCACGGCGAGGGCGAAGCCGCCCAGCGGGGCAAGGACCCGGACCGACCGGCGTCGCGACGCGACCGCGAGGCCGACCCCGATGCCGATGAACGCGGTGAACAGTGGGTGGGCGAACGGGCTGACCACACAGCGCAGCACGAACGTCGAGGTGACTTCGGCCAGTCCCCCGGGGCCCATGCCGCTCGTGCCGTTGTAGGCCGCAGCCAGGTAGAGGATGTTCTCGGTGAACGCGAAGCCGATGCCGACCATGCCGGCGTAGACGATGCCGTCGAGGATGCCGTCGAGCTCGGCGCGCCGCCACCAGAGCAGCAGGAGGAGGAACAGACCCTTGCTCGCCTCCTCGGTGATGGGTGCAACCAGGGCCAGGGCGGCGTTGTCGGTGATCGGCACGAAGAGCCCGCCGACACCGCCCACCACGATGGCTGCAGCCGTGGCCACGAAGGCGCCCCACAACAGGCCGTAGGCGAGCAACCGCTTCGGCTCCGGCTCGTAGCGATCGAGCCAGAGGTAGCAGGCCAGCAGAGGGCCGACCGGCACGGCCGCAAGGAGCGTGGCCACCAAGGTGACTGACGGGGCACCAGAGAACGCCAAGATCGCCAGCATCACGAGCGCACCGAGCACCACGGACACGGTGACGACCACCGTGAACGTGACGCTGTCAGCACGGCGTTCGGACATGTCCCAACCCTATCCGCAGGGAGGCCTGGGGCCTGTGATCGCGACGTACAGTGTCTGGGTGAGTGAGCTGAAGACAGAGTCACACGACCCAGCCGTTCCCGAGGCCTACCAGCGCTTCATGCGCACTGGCTGGGACGACCGGGAGACCGACGTCGAGCAGCACCCCGTGGCTGTGCGCGCTGCCGAGCGACGCGCCAGCCTGGCGGCGATGTTCCCCGGCGAGCGTCTCGTGCTGCCCGGTGGCGGCTACAAGGTGCGCTCCTACGACACCGACTATCGGTTCCGCGTCGACACGGCGCACGTCTACTTCTCGGGCAACCAGAGCAGCGATGCAGTGCTGGTGATCGACGACGGAGAGGCCGTGCTCTACGCCCGCCCGCGCTCGGGCCGGGAGACCGATGAGTTCTTCCGCGACCGTCAGTACGGCGAGCTCTGGGCCGGCAAGCGCCCCTCGTTGGGAGAGATCTCGGCCTCGCTGGGGCTCGAGGTTCGCCACATCGACCGGCTGCAGGACGCCCTCACCGCGTCTGGCGGGGCCACCAAGACCCGAGTGCACCGAGGCGTCTCGTCGGCTGTCGACCGGATGCTGCCCGCCGACGCCGCGCTCGATGACGACTTTCAGCGCGTCATCTCCGAGATGCGTCTGATCAAGGACGAATGGGAGCTGGCGCAGCTGCAGGAGGCCTGCGACATCACCACGCTCGGCTTCAGCGACTGCGTGCGCGAGTGGGACCGGGTGATCGAGCACGGCGAGCGCTGGCTCGAAGGCACCTTCTTCCGTCGCGCCCGCACCATGGGCAACGACATCGGCTACGACTCGATCGTCGCCGGCGGTTCCCACGCCACGACGCTGCACTGGACCGACAACACCGGCCCGATCACCCCGGGCACGATGGTGTTGCTCGACATGGGCGTCGAAGGTCGCAACCTCTATACCGCCGACGTCACCCGCACGCTGCCCGTCGACGGGCGCTTCACGACGGTCCAGCGCGACCTCTACGACCTCGTGCTGCAAGCCCAGGAGGTCGGCATCGCGGCGGTGCAGCCAGGCGCCCAGTTCACCGACGTGCACCAGGCCTCGATGCGCGTGCTCGCGCATGGGCTCGACGACCTCGGCCTACTCCCGGTCTCGGCCGACGAGGCGCTCGACCCTGACTCAGCCGTCTATCGGCGCTGGACCCTGCACGGCACCAGTCACATGCTCGGTCTCGACGTGCACGACTGCGGCAAGGCCGCGCCCGAGTCCTACGCCCAGGGCCAGCTGGCGCCGGGCATGGTGCTCACCGTCGAGCCCGGCCTCTACTTCCAGGCGGACGACCTCTTGGTGCCCGCTGAGCTGCGCGGCGTCGGTATCCGGATCGAGGACGACGTGGTCGTCACCTCGGACGGCTCGCGCAACCTCTCGGCGTCCCTCCCCCGCACGGCCGACGCGATCGAGTCGTGGATGGGCGAACACCGGGGCTGAGCCGCGGGCGTGCTGAGCCCTACGATCCCTCGAGTGATCCCCCGTCCCGGAGCCCGCGCCACCGTGATCATCAGCGCGTTCGTGGTCGCGCTCGCAGCGACCGGGTGCACCGGGGATGAGGTCGACGGACCCTCGCTGGCAGTGAGCGGGTCATCGGCCCCACTCCCCCCTGGCGTGCCGACCCCCCAGCAGTTGGCCGATGCGCTGGTCACTTCCGTAGAGGTTCCGGCCGACTACGACGAGGTTGCTCCGAGCGAGGACGGCGGCCAGAGCGACGTCTTCGAGGGCACCTGCCTCGAGGGAGTGCACGACCTCGACCAGCAAGTCGGCGCCGAGCCGGTGAGCGAGGCGCGCGTGGAGTTCTCGCACCAGGACGGCGACGGCGAGGCGCAGATCCTCTCCAGCATCGGCGTCTTCACCGACGAGGAGGCGATCGCCGACGCACTGACGGCCTTCAGCGACCGGCTCGACGACTGTCCGTCGGTCAGCCGGACCGACGAGGACGGCGTCACCTACAACTTCCAGGTCGAGGTGAGCGCCGAGCCGACGCTCGACGACGTCGACCAACAACTTCTCGTCCAGCTCGACGGCATCATTGCCGCGGGCCCGGAGGCGTTGCGGCTCTCGTTCGGCATTCTGCTGGCTCGCACTGAGGGCTACGTGTCCCGGCTGAGCACCGCCGAGCTCGGCGAAGACCACGGACTGGATCGCGAGATCGAGCCCCTCGCCGCCCAACAGCATCGCCGGCTCGTGGGGCTGTTGTCGTGAGCCATCACTGGAGCGACTGGTCGACCGACGAGCTGTTGAGTGCGAAGCAGTCGGCCGGCGTCCGCGTCAGTCTCGTCGTGCCCGCGCGAAACGAGGCGGCGACCGTGGGCGACGTCGTCTCGCGCGTGCGCGAGGCGCTCGTCGACACGGTCAGCCTGCTCGACGAGATCGTGGTGATCGACAGCGACTCGACCGACGCCACCTACGACGTGGCCACCGACGCCGGCGCCACGGTGCACCGGTCGGCCGAGATCCGTCCCGAGCTGGGCAGCCACCCAGGCAAAGGCGAGGCGATGTGGAAGTCGCAGTTCGTGGCCCAGGGCGACCTGCTCGTGTTCATGGACGCCGACCTGCACGACTGGGACACGCACTTCGTGCCCGGTCTGCTCGGCCCGCTGTTGACCGAGCCTCACGTCGCCCTCGTGAAGGGGTTCTACGAGCGGCCTGGTGAGCGCGGCGCACTCGACGGTGGTCGGGTCACCGAGCTGGTGGCCCGTCCTCTGATCGCGTTGCTGTTTCCCGAGCTGCGCGACCTCGTGCAGCCGTTGGCCGGCGAGTGGGCGATCCGTCGCTCGCACTTCGCGACGCTCTCGGTGCCGACGGGGTATGCCGTCGAGCTGGCCGCACTGGTCGACACCGTCGCCACGCTCGGCGCCGGCGCGATCTCGCAGGTCGACCTCGGCCTGCGGGCGCATCGCCACCAGGCGCTCCTCGACCTCGGCGGCATGGCCACGCAGATCCTCGCCGCCAGCCTGAGAAGGCGCAGCGACGTGGATGTCGACAGCGCCGTGCTGCGACAGTTCCTCCCCGGTCCGGAGCCACTCGACCGGATCATCGGCACCGAGGAACGGCCGCCTGCGACCAGCATCGAGGCGGTCGGATGACTCTCCGTCTGGGCCGCCATGCCTTCGCCGACGACGCCACGATCATGATGGCGATCGTCAATCGCACGCCCGACTCGTTCTACGACCGCGGTGCCACCTGGGCTGAAGACAAGGCGTTCGAGCGGGTGGCCCTCGTGGTTGAGCAGGGCGCCGAGATGGTCGACATCGGCGGCATCAAGGCCGCCCCCGGCGCCTTCATCGCCGAGGAGGAAGAAAGGGAGCGGGTCGTCTCGTTCGTGGCCCGGGTGCGGGCGGCCTACCCCGACCTCGTGATCTCGGTCGACACCTGGCGGGCATCGGTCGGACGTGCCGTCTGCGAGGTCGGAGCCGACGTGCTCAACGATGCGTGGGGCGGGGCTGACCCTGGCTTGGTCGACGTCGCTGCCGAGTTCGGCGCCGCGATCGTGTGCACCCACACCGGAGGCGTGACGCCGCGCACCCGACCATTCCGCATCGAGTACGACGACGTGGTCGCCTCGGCCATCACCGACACAGTGGCCTACGCCGAGCGCGCACTAGCGGCGGGCGTGCCGCCTGAGTCGATCGTCATCGATCCGGCGCACGACTTCGGCAAGAACACCTTCCACTCCCTCGAGCTCACCCGTCGCCTCGACGAGATGGTGGCCACCGGGTGGCCGGTGCTCGTCTCGCTCTCGAACAAGGACTTCGTGGGCGAGACGCTCGACCGGCCGGTCGGCGAGCGGCTTCTCGGCACCCTGGCTGCGACCGCTGTGTGCGCGATGGCCGGCGCCCGGATCTACCGCGTTCACGAGGTGGTCGAGACCCGGCAGGTGGTCGACATGGCCTGGACCATCGCCGGACGCCGACCGCCTGCGCGCGCCATCCGGGGCATCCAGTGACCCGCGTCGTCGTCGTTCCCGGCGTGCTGGCACTCCTGCCTGAGTACACCTCGGTTCACGACCCGGTACCCGAGCTGCGCGCGGCCTGCGCGGCGGCAGTCTCGTGGCTGGGCCACGACGTTGACGTGATCGCTCACGGCGCCGGCGAGCGAGTGGCTGCCCATCTCCTGGCGACGACGACTCGGCGTGGCGCTGACGCGTCACACCTGGTGGTCGCCAACGGAAGCGCGTGCAGAACTGAGAAGGCACCGGGGTTCCTCGACGAACGGGCCGCCGAGTTCGATGCGGCCGTCGACAGCGCCCTTCGCCAGCCCGACCTCTACGCGTTGGCCAGCGTGGACCTCGGCCTCGCTGCTGAGTTGCAGGCCGACATCGAACCGCTCACCCGGCTGCAGTCCGTACTGCCCCCCGGCCCCTACCGGTCTCAGATCGACTACGACGATGACCCGTTGGGCGTGCAGTACTGGGTGGCGCGGTGGGAGAGCGACATCCGCCATACTTGAGCTCGGGCCTCGGCCCACCCTGCCTCCGTAGCTCAGCTGGATAGAGCAGCGGCCTTCTAATCCGCCGGTCCCGTGTTCGAATCACGGCGGGGGCACCTAGTACCTCGCAACAGCCACCATCCTGGAGGTTCGATCCTCCAGCAGGTCATCGTCGGGACGTCGCCGTGCGTCCGAGCACGAGGCCAAGAGCGAGCATGCCGACCGACAGACCAAGGTGCAGCCAGTTGTCGGCGTCATCGAGTGGCACAAAGTTGGCTTGGGAGTGGTGGTCCACAGCAATGCCATAGACCCAGAGCGCCAGGTAGACCACCCCTCCGCCGATGAGGTACGTCCTCGCCGAGGTCGCGGTGCGCGCGAGGAGCAGGCCCGCGACCCCGAAGGCCAGGTGCACGATGTTGTGCAGGACGGACACTTGGAAGACACCGAACAGCTCGGCGGTGGATTCATGGCCGGCAAAGCGCAGGTCGTCGAGGTTCGTGGTGACGCCCGGGACGAAACCCAACACGCCGACCACCAGAAAAACTGCCCCGACTACGACCGCCGCGAGCTGCACGTGGGCTCGGGGAAGACGGTTCGTGTCCATCGTGTGTGCGCTCATGTTGAACCTCCTGGGCGGTTGGCCGCGTCACGTCTGACGCGTCTAGCGAGATCGGTACCCACCGGGCGCGGAGTCGATGCGGCGCGACCCTCGGGCACCTAGCAATCCGGTCAGGCGATGAGTGTCCAGACGCCGGGTCGGGTTTGGATGAAGTGGTCGCGTGGGTTCGCGCCGGGTGGTGGCCGGGGTTCGGATTGGTATCGCTGGCCGGTGGGGGTGGTGATCTGGATGCGGTG
>JBAUWM010000171.1:0-4577 GCA_049583775.1 Nocardioides sp. | reverse complement strand
GCGACCCCGGCGTTGGCGCGGGCAGCGGTGGGCAGGCCCGTGAGCTCGCGCGCAGACCACGTGCCGAAAGCACGCGACCAGGCCGGCTCGTCGTCGGCCAGCCGGCCCGCGAGCACCAAGGCTGCGGCTACCCCGTTGGTCATGCCCCACTTGGAGTAGCCGCCAGCAAACAGCACGTCATGACGGCCTGGCCCGAGTGGACCTGCATAGGGAAGGGCGTGATGGGGCACGTAGTCCTGCGCCGACCAGGCGGCGATCTCATCCAGCTCGCCGAAGTGCTTCCTGGTCCAGGCACGGATCTCGTCGAGGCGGCTGCGCGGTGAGCTGGCGCGGCCCGTGGGATGGCCGTTGCCGCCCACCATGAGGAGAGGGCCGCCATCGGAGTCCTGGGCGTCCCGCAAGGAGCGTGAGGGCGCGTCGGCACTGAGGTACATGCCGTCGACTCGTGCCGCTGCTGTACGGAAAGCGAGGCTGTACGACCGAGCTGCCTCGACCCGCGCGAAGTGGGCGCCCCGGTCGAGGATGGGGGTATTGGTCGCGACGATCACGGTGCGTCCGCGAGCTGTGCCGGCGCTGGTGACGACCGAGACAGGGTCGTGCCCGTTCACACGGTGCACCGGTGCGCCCTCGATCACGAGTGCCCCCTGCGCGGTTGCTCGAGACCTCAACGCGAGCAGCAGCGCTACCGGGTCGACCTGCAGCTGGTCGGGCAGGGAAACTGCGCCCCGAGTCTCGAACGGCAGTTGCGGCTCCTCCACCCAGGAGACATCGAGGCCGGCCTTGCCCGCCAGCTGCATCTCGCGCTGCACGGACTTCTCGCCTCGATCTGTCGTGGCGTACGTGTAGGCGGTGCGGCGCTCGAGGCGCACTTGCTCGGCGGCACAGAAGGTGGCGAGCCACGCCTGAGCCTCACGATTGGCCGCGACGTAGTCCTTCACGGTCGCCGCGCTGTGGTGCCGGGCGACCTGGGTGAGCTGAGTGCCTTGCAGCAGGCTCACCTTGGCCGTGCTGCGACCCGTGGTGCCGCTCCCCACGAGCCGCGCTTCCAGCACGAGCACCTTCTGTCCGGCTGCGCTGAGCAGCACAGCCTGCGTGAGCCCGGTGATGCCGGCCCCGACGATCACGACGTCCCAGTCGCCAGCCACCTCACTCGTGGGAGCCGGGATGCGGCCAGACGCCGGCACATCGTGCTGGTCTTGCCACAGAGAGCTGAGAGGCATCGAGTCGCGTCCGTTCGGGTCGTCAGATAGTCGTCCCACCCTGACGATTCAGCGCACTCAGCGAACCACCCAAAGGGTGCCCGATCGAGAATGTGGGTGGTGAGGTTGGCGAGAGGCTCAGGCCGCTGAGAGGCCGTGGGCTGTGGGTTCCTGACGGGTTCCTGATCCGGCCTCGATGGAGGCCACGAGCCGGCGCGCCATCACGAGGTCGGCTTCGTTGGTCGGATCGAGCAGCAAGGACGTGGCCCGGCCGCTCCCGACTTCGGTTAGGGCGACGCGGTGTCCGAGTTGCTCGAGGAGGAACGCTGCCCGGCGCGCGACCTCTCCGCCACTGACGTGCATCTCTACGGTCATCGCGCTCAGGCCGCCGGTACGGGGTGGAGGTCTGCGACGACCGGGCTGATCATCATCAGATCGTCGAGATCGATGAGTCCGTAGCGAATGCTCCACAGAATCGCCTGTGCCCGCGTCTCGACGCCGATCTTGCGGTAGGCGGAGCGGATGTAGGTCTTGACCGAGTTGATGGACAGGTAGAGCTGGTTGCAGATCTGGGCGTTCGAGTAGCCGGCAGCGACCAGCTGCAGGACCTCAGTTTCTCGAGGGGTCAACGAGTCGACGACGTCGGCGACGGGGTGCTCGGGGAGATTCATGGTGATGGTCATGGGTGAGCCCTCTCTGTGTCCTCGATGTGCAGGTTGACCGATCTCTTCTGGCCGAGCGGCTCCCGTGACCACCGGAACCCCTCGGCTGCGCGTGCGCAAAGCAGGACCTGCCCGCTGCCAGAGAGGCGAAACCGCCCAAAGGGGTGAATTCCGCTGGAAGCGGCTCGGCACAGCTGGGCGGCCCCGCGCCTGACCCCCGCACCTGACCCCCGCACCGGGCGCTCACCCCTGGGGTGGGCTCGCGTGGTGCGATCGAGTTCTAGCGTGGATCCATGACGGCACGAGACGAGACCGACAACCAGCCAGGCGAGCCGGCTGCGCGCCCTGATGAGGAGTCCGACCCCGGCTTGGACGACGAGGAGGGATCAGACTGGTCGGACGAAGGGGGTGCTGTTGATGAAGGCCCGGCCACCGCGACTGACGAGCCGGGCGGTCCAGCGCATGAGTGACCAGCCAGCCCCGGAGCATCGACGTCCGGACGGTGTATCCGATGAGACGGTGGCTGCGCTGGGCAAGCTGAGCGAGGCTCTGGAGGCCGTGGAGGATGCGCGCGGCCACTTGTATGCCTTCCATCGTTTGTGCGGTCGTGCTGATCTCACTCTGGGGGAGGCTGTCGAGGAGTTGCGAGAGGCGGGGCACGCCTCCTTGGCTGAACGGCTCGACCTCGACCTGGTGGGGCGCAACATCGTGGAGGGCCGATGGAGTTTCCAGCTGGTCGAGGAGTACGACGACGGCTACTACGCCGCGTTCAAGCAGCTCGAAGCTCTGGCGCGCGATGAGTTGGTGGAGGGCAAGCGCCACCTGTTCGAGGCGGAGATGAAGGAAGACCGTCGAACATCGGGCCGGGCCGGTCACGAGGCCACGCCATAGGAGTGGGCGGTGGGTCTCAGCAGTGTGGCGCTTGACACAGCGCTCCAGCCGCCATAACTTGACGCGCGTCAAATACATGGCTGGGGGAAGGTTTCACAGTGGCCGAGACGGTCCAACAACTGCTTCGTGAGCGTGCAAACGACGACACGACCGGCGTGATCTACGAGGGTCGCTCCTGGACCTGGCGCGAGCACGTGGCCGAGGCCTCGGCGGTCGCTTCGGCCCTGCTCGACCTGGTCGACACCGAGCGCCCCCCGCACGTGGGGTCGCTTCTGGGCAACACCCCCGACATGCTGCGGATGATGGCCGGTGCCGCCCTCGGTGGCTATGTGCTGTGCGGCATCAACACCACCCGCCGCGGTGACGGCCTCGTCGCTGACGTCCGTCGGTCGGAGTGCCAGGTGCTGGTGACTGACGCCGAACACCGACACCTGCTCGACGGCCTCGACCTGGCTGGCGTCCGGGTGCTCGACGCCTCGAGCGACGAGTGGGCCGACCTGGTCGCTGCGGCTGGACCCTTGGTGCCCCACCGCGAGGTCGAGGCCATGGACACCTTGATGATGATCTTCACCTCGGGCACGAGTGGCGACCCGAAGGCCGTGCAGGTCGCGCACCTGATGGTGCTGTTCTCCGGCATCAACCTGGTTGACCGGTTCGCGATGACCTCCGACGATGTCTGCTACCTCTCGATGCCGCTCTTCCACTCCAACGCGGTTGTCGCTGGCTGGGCCGTCGCTCTCGGTAGTGGCGCCGCGATGGTGCCGGCCAAGTTCTCGGCCAGCCGATTCCTCGCCGACGTGCGCGCCCACGGCGTCACGTACATGAACTACGTGGGCAAGCCGCTCGCGTACGTGCTGGCCACCCCCGAGCTGCCCAACGACGTCGACAACACCCTGCGCGTTGCCTTCGGCAACGAGGCGAGCGATCGCGACATCGACGAGTTCGCCCGCCGCTTCGGTTGCAAGGTCATGGACGGCTTCGGTTCCACCGAGCTGGCCGTGATCATCACCCGCGAGGACGGCACCCCGAAGGGCTCGATTGGCAAGGGCTTCGACGGCGTCGCGATCTACAACAGCGAGACCGTCACCGAGTGCGCGGTCGCCGTCTTCGACGAGCACGGGGCGTTGACCAACGCCGACGAGGCGGTCGGCGAGCTGGTGAACACCCAGGGCGCCGGCTACTTCCAGGGTTACTACAACGACAAGGCCGCCAACGACGAGCGGATGCGGCACGGCATGTACTGGTCGGGCGACCTCGCCTATCGCGACGCCGACGACTGGATCTACCTCGCCGGTCGCACCGCCGACTGGATGCGCGTCGACGGCGAGAACCTCGCAGCCGCCCCGATCGAGCGGATCCTCTTGCGCCTCGACGCCCTCAGCCAGGTGGCGGTCTACGCGGTGCCCGACGAGCACGTCGGCGACCAGGTGATGGCCGCGATCGTGCTCAACGACGACGCCGAGCTGACACCGGGCGACCTGGAGTCCTTCCTCGCGGCGCAGCCCGATCTCTCACCCAAGGCCTGGCCTCGGTTCGTGCGCATCGCTGGCACGCTGCCAAGCACAGCGACCAACAAGGTGCTCAAGCGCGAGCTAGCCGCCCAAGGTGCGACCGCCGGTGACGGCGTGCTCTGGACCCGCGAGGCACGCGGCACGACGTACGACTAGACCCTCGGCCGTCGACCGAGTGGTGCCGCCGGTGGTCGAGCAGCGAGCGCTAGCGAGCGTCGTCGAGACCGGGTGAGTCGAGTGGCGTGGTCGTGCGGGCTGCGGGGCGGGGTTTCGAGGCTCGCTTCGCTTCGCACCTCAACCGTCGGTGATGCCGG
>JBAUWM010000170.1:0-1908 GCA_049583775.1 Nocardioides sp. | reverse complement strand
CGCCTGGCCGTAGGGGCCGTAGTCGGCCGCCACGTGCACGCGTTCGGCGTCCACCTCGCGCGCCGCCTCGAGCACGCACTGCACTGGGTTGCCGTGCAGCACGTTGACGGGCACGTCGTGGCGCAGGGCGCGAAGGCTCGCCACGAGATAACCCCGCCGCGCTGGGCCCGACGGGTCCCAGAGGGCCGGATCGAGCACGAACAACGGAAGGGTCGTCCCGTCGGCGCAGGCCTCGATCAGGGCGGGGTTGTCGCTGGCGCGCAGGTCGCGACGGAACCACATCACGGACGTCATCGGTGCCAACTCTGCCAGTGGGGGTGTGCGGCCAACCCACCCTCGCGGCGGATGGGTAAGAATGGGTGCGTGAGCGACCTCATCGACACCACCGAGATGTATCTGCGGACCATCTACGAGTTGGTCGAGGAGGGCATCGTGCCGTTGCGGGCGCGGATCGCCGAGCGTCTGCACCAGTCCGGCCCGACGGTCTCGCAGACCGTGGCACGCATGGAGCGCGACGGACTCTTGAGCGTGGAGGGCGATCGCCACCTCGAACTGACCGAAGAGGGCAGCCGTTTGGCAACGCGCGTCATGCGCAAGCACCGGCTCGCCGAGCGACTGCTGGTCGACGTGATCGGGCTCGAGTGGGAGCTCGTGCACGAAGAGGCCTGTCGCTGGGAGCACGTGATCTCCGAAACGGTGGAGCGGCGCCTGATCGAGCTGCTCGACCACCCGACGGAGTCGCCATACGGCAACCCGATCCCCGGTCTCGACGAGCTCGGCGAGAGCCAGCTGGGCGAGGAGTTCATGGCCGGAGTCGAATCGCTCTCGGACGTCGCCTCGGCGGAGGAAGGTCGGGTGCTCGTGCGCCGGATCTCCGAAGAGATGCAGAAGGATGAGGCGCTGATGAGCGCCCTGCGTCGCGTAGGTGCCTTGCCCGACAAGACGATCACGATCATCGCGACCGCCGACGGCGTCCTCGTCGGATCAGGTGGCGAGACCGCCGAGATCGTGCCCGAGGCGGCCGACCACATCTTCGTCAAGCGGCTCTGACCGCTCCTACGAGCTGCTCCAGGAACTCGCTGCAGCTCACGTCGACCTTGTGGTCAGCCAGCGCGTCGCCGCGGGTCTCGCCGCGGTTGACGATCACCACCGGCGTGCCGGCCTTCGCGGCCCGACGAACGAACCGGAAGCCGCTCATCACGGTGAGGCTCGACCCCACCACGAGCAGTGCGCCGTCGGTTTCGACCAGGCCGTCGACGGCGGCGTAGCACCGCTCCACGCGCGCGGCCGGCACGTTCTCGCCGAAGAAGACGACATCTGGTTTCAGCACCCCGCCACACGCGTCGCACCCCGGCACCACGAAACCGTCGGTGTCGTCGAGCTCGACGTCGCCGTCCGGCCGCACTGCGGCGTCGGCGTGGACCTCGGCATAGCCGGGATTGAGCTGCGTCAACTGCGCCTGAAGCGTGGCCCGAGGTGAGGTCGCCCGGCATCCCAGGCATACGACGTCGGCGATCCGCCCGTGCAGCGCGACGAGTCGCCTCGACCCCGCGGCCTCGTGAAGCCCATCGACGTTCTGGGTGATCAGCAGCTCGGGATCGAGCGCGGCCAGGGCACGGTGTCCGGCGTTCGGCTCTGCGTGCTTCATGCGACCCCACCCGAGGTGAGACCGTGCCCAGTAGCGCCGCTGCGCGGCCTCGCTAGCGATGAACTCCTGATAAGTCATGGGCATCCGCGACGTCGACCCCGGACCCCGATAGTCGGGGATGCCGGAGTCGGTCGACATCCCGGCCCCACCGAGCACCACGAGCGGACGCCCGCTCAGGCACGCGATCGCCTCACCCATCACACCCCAATCCTACGGAGGGCCGTGACACCGGTGGTCGAGCAGCGAGCGCCAGCGAGCGT
>JBAUWM010000169.1:0-6655 GCA_049583775.1 Nocardioides sp. | reverse complement strand
AGGCAACCTCGATCCACACCGACTCTCGGCCCACCACGTCTCGATACGGCCCGCTCGTTCCTCGCGGACCTACTCGACGAACGGAGGCGGGTTACTCGGGCACCAGTGTCAGGACGTCGTCGGCAGCGGCGTCGACGGCGTCTCGGGTGAACGCCCACGGGAGGGTGCGGCCGGAGACCATGAGGTCGGTCTGGTCGGTGTAGTGCGGGTGGAAGACGTGGCCGGAGACGCCGGTGAGGTTGACCCAACGGGAGTCGTCGAGGTCGGCGAGCGAGACGACCATCCGCATGGATGGGCCGGTGACCGCCTGGTAGCCCTCGGCGGCGTCCCACGCGAACGCGTTGACGGCCGAGCCGCTGCCGGCGACCTCCCAGCCACCCCGGTTGAAGAGGCGCTCGACCCAGCCGATGCCGGACTCGCCCAGCGTCGAGGAGCGCAGCTCGAGTTGGTGCAGGCCGCCCCAGGTCCACTCATCAGGGTTCACCGCTTGGCGCGAAGTGAGCTCGTTGCGGGCTGCGCGCAGGGCAGCGCCGATCATCTGGTCGCGGGTCTCGACCTCGTCGGTGGTGACGTCGTCCCAGAACGTGTTGCCGGGTTGCTGCAGCAGCTCGGTCACGACACCCATCCAGCGCTGGCCGCCGTCGGGCCACAACACCTCAGGCAGCTCGTCGTGGAAAGTCAGCTTGAGCAGGTTGCGCCACACCACGTTGAAGTAAGCCGCCGCCGCGCTGTCTGCGGGTTGGGAGAGATCCCAGGTGGCGAGCAGTCGCTGACCGTCGGCGAAGTAGCCCCTCCGCAGACGGATGTCGAGCAGGTAGGGCGTGAGCACCGCGGCGATCGGATGCCGGTCGTCGAGCTGGAGGTCGCTCATCTGCGCGAGGGAGACCGGTTCGTCAGCGTCGACGAGGCGCGTGAGTACGTCACGGATCCGCTGCGAGCGATAGCCACGGTCCCAGTCGTCAGTGAGGAAGTACGGGTAGTCCGGACTGGTCACCGCTTGGTTGGCCGTGACGATGAATCCCTCGTCGGGATCGACCACGCTCGGCAATCCGTCGAACGGAACGTACTGGTCGGTCCAGTCGTTCTCCGACCGCCAGCCGGCCACCGGCAGCCGCCCGTCGTTGCCCGACTTGCGGATCGGCACGTTGCCCGGCGCCTGGTAGCCGATGTGCCCCTCGCGGTCGGCGTAGACGATGTTCTGCGCCGGCGCCGCGAACTCGGAGACGGCCGCCCTGAAGGAGTGCCAGTCGCGCGCACGGTTGAGCCCCAAGATTGCGTCGGCCGTGGGTGCCGGTTTCAGTGCCGTCCACGACAAGGCGAGGGCGTACTCGTCGGTCTCGGGCGGGCGCGGCACCGGCGCGACGTCGCGAACCTCGCCCAGCACACCGTCGAGCACCTCGGGCGTGACCCGTTCGACGTCGGAGACGAGTGGCCCGTGCCGCGTGCCCCGCACGGTGATCGTGACGTCGTCGCCGTCGGCCACTTCGATCACTTCAGTGCGACTGCGGATTGGGAGCAACTCGCCCGCGTGCCGCCACTCGTCGCCCTCGATGCGCTCCACGAAGAGGTCGGTGACGTCGGGGCCGAGGTTCGTGAAACCCCAGGCGATGTCGGCGTTGTGCCCGATGATCACGCCCGGGACGCCAGAGAAGGAGAACCCCGCGACGTCGTAGGCGCAGACCTCGCTGACGGTGGTGCAGTGCAGGCCCACCTGCATCCACACCCCCGGACCGCTGACGCCGAGGTGCGGGTCGTTGGCGAGCAGCGGCGAGCCGGTGTCGGTGTGCTCGCCCGACACGACCCACGAGTTGCTGCCCACCCCGTCGCCCCGCCCCAGCCAGGCGGGCATCCGGCCCGAGGCCTGACCCAGGCGCGACAGCGCCCCCAGCACCCCGAGCGCTGGCTTCAGCAGGCCGGGCGCGAACGCCGGTCGCTTGGGGTTGCGGGTGTCGTCGTCGGTGGCGTCCTGCTCGAAGACGCCGTCGACCACGGCGCCACCGCTCACGATCGGCTCGTGCTCGGCATAGGGGTAGGCCGGGAACAGCTCAGCAGCGCGCTCGGGTCCGAGGGCGTCGATGGTGAGGGTGCGGTCGATCTCGTCTTGCATGTTGCCGCGCAGGTCCCACGCCATCGCCTTGAGCCACGACAGCGAGTCGACCGGCGTCCAGGGCTCGGGCCGGTAGTCGAGACCGCCGACGTCGAGCACGGCGTACTCGAGCGAGATCCGGCTCAACGCCCGGTCGTCGAGGTAGGCGTTGACGCCCTTGGCGTAGGCGTCGAGCGCAACGCGGGTGTCGGGGTCGAGCAGCGGCACCTCGCGCTCGGCCACGCGACGCCACCCCATCGTGCGCACCAGGACGTCGGTCTCGAGCGCGTCTTCGCCGAACAGCTCGGCCAAGCGACCCGCGGTGGCGTGTCTGCGCACGTCCATCTCGAAGAAGCGCTCCTGGGCGTGCACGAAGCCCTGGGCGTACATCAGGTCCTCGGTGGTGTCGGCATAGATCTGCGGGATCCCGTGCTGGTCGCGGACGACCTGCACCTCGGCGCTGAGGCCGGGCACCGCGATCGTGCCGCTCGTCTGCGGGAACGACCTGCGGGCGACCACCACCCCAGCCAGGAGGCCGACAAGCAGGGCGAGCACCAGCCCGATCACGAGGTAGGTGGAAATGCGCAGCGGTCGCGGCAGGCGCCGGAACCGACGCCACCACACCGGAGGCCACCGTCGCGGCGCTGCTTCCGGAGTGGCGTTCTCGCCGGGGGTGCTGCTCAGGGTGCCCGTCATGGTGGCGTTCATTGTGCCGTGGCGTAGGCTTGGCAGTCGTCAGGGCAGAGTGCTAATCCCTCGCCTCGACGCCGCCCACACCAGTACGAACCCGGGAGACCGAGTGCCCACCTACCAGTACGCCTGCACCGAGTGCGGCCACGCCTTCGAGCAGGTGCAGAGCTTCTCCGACGACACCCTCACCGTGTGTCCCGAGTGCACCGGCAAGCTGCGCAAGGTGTTCAACGCGGTCGGCGTCGTGTTCAAGGGATCGGGTTTCTACCGCACCGACAGCCGCTCCACCTCCTCGAGCAGCACCCCGGCGGGGGGCACGTCCGACTCGGGCGCGTCGAGCTCATCGGACGGATCGGGCTCTTCGGGCTCGTCGGGCTCGTCGGGCACCACCAAGAGCGACTCCGCTTCGTCGAGCAGCTCGTCTGGCAGCGCCAACGGCAGCAGCAAGTCTGCTGCCACGAGCTCAGCAGCCTCCTGACCGTGGCCAGCGCAGTCGATCCTGACCCGGGCACGTTCGCCGAACTGATCGCGTCGGTGCCGCCGGGCGTGCCCGTCGTGATGCTGAACCTGCTGCGCTTCCGTGACGTGGCTACCTATCCGCCCGGCTCGAGCGGCGCTGCCCTCGAGGAGTGCTCCGGGCACGCCGCCTACACGGAGCGTTACGGCCCGGACGCGTTCAACCACGTGACGGCCGCCGGCGGTGAGGTCGTGTGGGCCGCTCACGCGCATGCCGCACTGATCGCACCACCAGGCGAGCAGTGGGACTCCGTGCTCCTGGTGCGTTACCCCTCGATCGAGGCTTTCGCAACCATGGTGGTAGACCCCGCCTACCAAGCAGTCGCGGTCCACCGCACTGCCGCGTTGCTCGACTCACGACTCATCGCAACGGTCGAGAACGACTAGCACCCTCCCCGTGGCCGGTCGATCCTGTGGAGAGCCGGCACTTTCTAGGCCACGCTCGCCTAGCGTCGAGGGATGCCAACGCTTCCCAACCGTGTGGGTCGACCCCTGCGTACCGCGCGGCTCGCGGTGCTGCGCAGACGTCGTCCGTTGGCGGCGGTGTGCACCGCCATCGCGGTGGTCGCCGGACTGTCTGCCGTGTCGGATCGTGCGCCGCAGACCGTGCCGGTGACGGTGGCCGCGCGCGACCTGGCAGCCGGCAGTCGGCTCACCCCGGGCGACCTCACGACGGTCGAGTTTCGACACGGCACGGAGCCCTCCGACGTCGTCACCGATCTCGAAGGTCACGTGCTCGCCATCCGCGTCTCGCGCGGCGAGCCGCTCACCTCGACTCGCCTCGTGGGCCCGGCACTCACCGAGGCACAGCTCGGTGTGCAGCCCGGTGTGCAGCCCGGTGTGCAGGCAGTGCCGGTACGGCTTCCCGATGCTGGCATGGTCGGACTGTTGAGCGTGGGCGACGTCGTCGACCTGGTGGCCACCGATCCTCAGCAAGGCTCGGCCGACACCGTGGCTACGGCAGTCCCGGTGCTAGCCCTACCCGAGGCCGACGTGGTCGAGGCGGGGGGCGGCTCACTGCCGGGCCGACTAGTCGTGATCGGCCTCGCTCCCGACGAGGTCGGTGAGGTGAGCGCAGCGGCGGTCGCCCGGTTCTTGAGCTTCACCTGGTCCGGTGAGGGTCCGAGTCGCTAGCGTCGCCGATGGCCCGCTCGGGCCGGCCACTTCATCACACGACAGGAGCCCCACCCATGCTCAGCGGATTCCGGAACTTTCTTCTTCGAGGCAACTTGGTCGACCTGGCCGTCGCGGTCATCATCGGCACCGCCTTCGGCGTGGTCGTCGCTACCTTCACCGCATGGCTCACCGACCTGCTCCCGAAGAGCATGGACAACGTCTTCAACAACGACGAGCCCTTCGGCGCCTTCATGAACGCTGTCATTGCGTTCGTGATCCTGGCCGCCGTCGTCTACTTCTTGGTGATCACGCCGTACGTGAAGGCCAAGGAGAAGTTCTTCCCGAGCCCCGCCCCGGGCACCCCTGAAGACATTCGACTGCTCACCGAGATCCGCGACCTGCTGCAGGCCCAGCAGCCGCGCTGATCTGCTCGCTGCCTGGTAGCTGCGTGGTAGCTGCCCGGCAGGTGCCCGTCTCACCCGTGGTGAGGAGGCACCTGCGCTTTCAGCCACGCCTCGCTGGCATCCTCCGAGCGGTCGCCGCCCTCCGGGTCACGCTCGTCGGACGTCGTGTCGGGCAGCACGTCGCCGAAAATTCTTTCCAGCCGTCGGCGACGCTCCGCCGGAGTCTCGGGCGGGGTCGCGTCTTGGGGCTGTTCAGGCACAGAGACCCGCCGCCTCGCGCTCTTGCGCACGCTTCTCACCCGTGCCACCACCGATCGCGCGGTCACCGTCGACGTCGTCGCTGGCTCGAATTGCGCCATCCTGCAGGCTTCGGGTCAATGGCTCGTCGTCGATCACGCGCTGCCAGAGCGCGTCGGCCTCAGGCAGCCACTCGACCCGGTTGGGATCCTCCGGTGAGTACTGCCACGGCACGGTGATGAACTTGATCTTGTCGAGGCCGATGTTCTTGAACGACGCCCCTACCCGCGCAATCTGGCTCACCGAGGTGAAGTCGGTCTGCAACGAGCTGGTCGCCGCATTCAGGAAGCCGAGCACCCGGTCGACCCGCGCCAGGGTGCCCGCCGAGACCACCTTGCTCGCCATCGCGGCGATGAAGGCCTGCTGGCGCTTGATGCGACCGATGTCGGACCCGTCGCCGAGCGTGTAGCGAGCACGCACGTAGTTCAGCGCCTCCGTGCCCACCACCTCGCGGGTGCCGGCCGGGATGTTAATGCCGTGGGAGAGGTCCATGATGGGCGCAGGAATACACACCTGCACGCCGTCGATGGCGTCGACCATGTCTTGGAAGCCGTTGAAGTCGAGCTTGACGTAGTTGTCGAGCCGCACTCCGGTGAGCTGCTCGAACTGCTGCATCGTGCACGCAGGGCCGCCCACCGTGAACGCCGCATTCCACATCGTGTCGGTCGAGCCTGCGATGACGTCGCCGTCGTCGTCGGTGCACTCGGGCCGGTCGACCACGCTGTCGCGCGGAATGCTGATGCCGTAGGCGAAAGTGCGGTCGGCCGAAAGGTGGAACATGATCGTGGTGTCTGACCGTTCACCACCGCCCGTCAGGCCGTCGATGTTGTTGCCCTCGCCCTCGCGCGAGTCCGAGCCCATCACCAGGATGTTGATCGGCTGCTGGGGGCCGTCGGCGGCGGCGCGCTTCCCCGGCCGATCAGTGAGCTGCTCGTCGAAATTGCGCACGTCGAGGTTGTCGTTGAGGTGACGGTAGAAGTAGACGCCACCCAGCCCCACCGCCAGGCTCAGTGCGAGAAAGACGGCCACCGCCGTCGCGCCGACCGCACGGCCGCGATTGACTCGACCGCGCCGCTTGGGTCGTCCCGGCGCGGGAGCGAGGTAGTCAGCCATGGGGGAAGAGAGGTCACCTTGGTGTGAGCGAGCAGTACCCGGTCATTGTGCGGTGGCCTTCGGTCACCGGACAAACTGAAGGAACTCGGAGCGCTCGCCGGTGACGCTCCCTCTGACGGGCTCAGGGGGTAGGTGCGGTGAGCCCAGCACACGGCTCACTAGACTCAGCGCCGGTGTGCCAGAGCCCCACAGAGGCTGAGGTACATCCCGCCCCAGTAGCTCAGTGGATAGAGCAGCCGCCTCCTAAGCGAAAGGTCGCAAGTTCGACTCTTGCCTGGGGCACCACTGTTCGAAATCTCATTCGCCGTCAGGCGATGAGTGTCCAGACGCCGGGTCGGGTTTGGATGAAGTGGTCGCGTGGGTTCGCGCCGGGTGGTGGCCGGGGTTCGGATTGGTATCGCTGGCCGGTGGGGGTGGTGATCTGGATGCGGTG
>JBAUWM010000168.1:0-1612 GCA_049583775.1 Nocardioides sp. | reverse complement strand
GCTTGGCGTCGGCCGCGGCGGCGCGTTCGGCGAACGACCGCAGCACGCCGAGCCCGTGCTCGACCTGCTCGGGGTGGCCGTGCCCGAGCTCGCGAACCGCTTGGTGCAGCGCCGAGGCCAACGGTCGTCGTAGCGACTGGTCGGGGCGGGCCTCGAGCTTGCCGGTGCCCCACCCAGCCCGCACCGCCTGGCTGCGCAACGCGTTGAGCAGCACCGTCTTGCCGACGCCGCGCAGGCCAGTCAGCACCAGCGACCGCTCCGGGCGACCCTTGGCCACCCGTTGGAGAACCACGTCGAAGGCCGTGACCTGGTCGTCGCGACCGGCCAGCTCGGGTGGACGCTGCCCGGCCCCGGGAGCGTACGGATTGCGGATCGGGTCCATGTCTCGCACCGTATCTGCTTATCTAGGAGATGTCTTAGACACTCGCAGAGAGCGGTAGCGCCAGCAGATCCACTTCTAGGATGAGGGCATGCCTGAGCTGCCCGAGGTCGAAGCGCTCGCCCTGGATCTCAAGGGGCGGCTCAGTGGACGAGCCATCACAGCCGTACACCTCGCCGCCTTCAGCGCGCTGAAGACTTACGACCCGCCGGTCGCCGCGTTGGCAGGCACCTTGGTCGACGACGTCACCCGGCACGGCAAGTTTCTCGACATCGACGCGTCCGGCCTCCACGTGATCGTGCACCTGGCGCGGGCCGGTTGGATTCGGTGGCGTGACGAGGTACCGAGCATCCCGCCCAAGCCGAGCAACAAGAACCCGCTGGCCGTTCGCGTGGTGCTCGACGACCAGTCCGGGCTCGACATCACCGAGGCCGGCACCAAGAAGAGTTTGGCCATGTACGTCGTGCGCGACCCCCAGCAGGTGCCGGGCATCGCGTCGCTGGGGCCGGACCCGCTCACCGACGACTTCACCCTCGAGAGCCTGCGCGCGATCTTGCAGAAGGAAGGACGCAAGCAGATCAAGGGCGTGCTGCGCCACCAGGGCACCATTGCCGGCATCGGCAACGCCTACTCCGACGAGATCTTGCACGCCGCGCGCATGTCGCCGTTCAAGCCGGCCTCGAGCCTCGAGGAGGCCGACCTCGAGACGCTCTACGCCGCGATCCGCTCGACGCTGAGCGACGCCGTCGATCGCTCGCGCGGGCTGGCGGCCAGCGAGCTCAAGGGCGAGAAGAAGTCAAACCTCGCGGTGCACGCCCAGACCGGCAAGCCCTGCCCGGTGTGCGGCGACACGGTGCGCGAGGTGTCGTTCGCCGACTCGAGCCTCCAGTACTGCGCGACCTGCCAAACAGGAGGCAAACCCCTAGCCGACCGAAGAATGTCCAAGCTGCTGAAATGACTCGCGAACGCGAGGCATTTCAGGCAGCGAGGAGGTCGAGCAAGCCTCGCGCCCGAGGAACGAGGGCGCGAAAGGCGCCGTCGAGACCCAGTGAGCCGAGGAGCAACCCGGGCCCCACCGAGGGCGCGAAGGGGCGCGTCGAGACCCGGTGAGCCGACACGCCACCCGGGCCCGCGAAGGTCGAGCAAGCCTTCCGCCCGAGGAACGGGGGCGCGAAAGGCGCCGTCGAGACCCAGTGAGCCGACAGACCGCCCGGGCCACCAGCGCCTCAAGCC
>JBAUWM010000167.1:0-1981 GCA_049583775.1 Nocardioides sp. | reverse complement strand
GCATGGAAGCACACGGCTCTCCTGTGGCCGAGGCTGCCCAGAAGGCGCTGGGGCTGCTCCCCAAGCGGGTGCAGGGGGCGATCATGACCAAGGCCGGGGTCGACCGACTTGAGGCCCTGTACCTGGCGCTGGAATCGGTGCGGCGCGGCGGCACGGTCTCGATCGTCGGCGTCTACGGCGGGGCGGCCGACCCGATGCCGATGATGCAGATCTTCGACAAGCAGCTGCAGCTGCGCATGGGCCAGGCCAACGTGCGGCGCTGGAGCGACGACATCCTCGCGGTGTTGAACCAGGATGACGACGTGCTCGGCGTCGAGAGCTTCGCCACCCACCACCTGCCACTCGAGGAGGCGGCCGGCGCCTACGCCTCGTTCCGCGACAAGGAGGACGGCATGGTCAAGGTGGTGTTCCGACCCTGACCCCCGCATGGATGGCGGATGGTCGGGATTGCTGCCCTCGATCCGGCGCGTCGAGCAGGCCGCGGGTCTCGTGACCGCGCGGCGTCCGCCCCAGCTGCATCGACGACGTCGCGACGGGTACCGCCATCAGATCCAGCCTTGTCGACGTGAGGAGCTGATCGGTCATGGGCACGTGCTCCAGCTGCGGAAATGAGTACGACCAGACATTCGACGTCACCACTGCGGACGGCCAGACGGTGACGTTCGACAGCATCGAGTGCGCCGCCCGCAAGATCGCGCCCACCTGTGCGCAATGCGGCGTCCTGGTACTCGGGCACGGCGTGAAGTACGGCCGAGCGGTGTTCTGCTGCAACCACTGCGCTCGAGGTCACGGCATCGACACCCCCGACACCGCGTAAAGCCGAGCCGCCGATCCGGGCGCGTCTGGAGCGAGGCACGAGCTCAAGCGCACGACCCGATCCAAAGTCGCAGGTCGCCGAGCACCCGGTCGAGCTGGCGTGAGACCTTGCTCTGCGTCATCCCCAGTCGCGCGCCTATCTCGCGTTGGGTCAATCCATCGACGAACGCGAGCCGCACCAGCAGCTGGTCGAGCCCGGTGAGGTTGGCGAGCGCGGGGCCCACGATGCACCGCGCCTCGGCCGGCTCCATGTCGTCTGAGCCGTCAGGCAG
This sequence comes from Nocardioides sp., assembly GCA_049583775.1. Lineage (GTDB taxonomy): Bacteria > Actinomycetota > Actinomycetes > Propionibacteriales > Nocardioidaceae > Nocardioides. The sequence continues at coordinate 893 of JBAUWM010000167.1, read as the reverse complement.
CAGATCGCCCAGCACTGCATCGCCCTCCATCCCGCTGACAGGTCTGTGCAACGAGGTCGGGCGGAAGCACCCGAACGACGCGTGGACCTCGCTGTACTCGTCCTGGGTGATGTCGACGTACGCCCGGATCTCCGCGGCCTCCGGCTCTCGCCCCAGCGCGTGTGTCAGCTCGTCAACAGCGTCGTTCACCCGTGCCTGCAGCTCCTGCAGCTTGCGCGGCGGTCGGATGATCCAGGCCCGGTCGCGGAAGTAGCGCTGCAGCTCGCCGCGGATCGTGGGCACCGCGAAGGTCAGGAGGTCGTCGGCCTGGGCCGTGTCGAAGCGCCGGACCGCCTTGATGAGACCCTCGCACGCCGCCTGCTCGAGATCTTCCTGGGCGACCCCGCGGCCGCGGTACCGTGCCGCGATCGCGTGTGCCACGGGGACGTTGATCTCCACCACCTCAGCGAGAAGGTGTCGGCGCCGTATCTCGTCGTGGGTCGTGCCGACCTCGCGCAGCAGCCTCCGGGTTCGCGCCGATCGTTCCGAGGGAGACAGTGAGGGGAGCGACAACGCCGGCATGAAATTCTCCCGAGCAGGAGCACGGACCGCCGACTGTTTCAGCGTGGTAGCCCGTGGGCTACGTGCTCCTCGACCGTATCGATCACGACGTGCGGTGATCCCCACCCTCCCGGGTGTCCTCGGCCACCGCTCAGCCGTTCGCCCGAGCGGGTGAAGAAGTGCGATTTGGCGCCGGTCCGAAGCCTGATCTGGCATGGTTCCGCCATGCCCGCTGGCGATTCTCCCCCTCCGGCGACCTTCGAGGTTCGTCGCCTCGACCGGATGTCGATCGTGCACGTCGCGGGCGAGGTCGACCTCACCTCGGTCGCACAGCTGCGGGCGACGATCGGCAG
>JBAUWM010000166.1:0-3526 GCA_049583775.1 Nocardioides sp. | reverse complement strand
GGGCTGGTGGGCGCGCTGAGTGCGAGTGGTCCGTGGCACGCGGTACAGGTGGCCGGAGTTCGACAGCGGTCACACGCCAAGGCCAGCGCGTAGCCGGCGCGCGGGGTCTGCACCAAGACAGGACCGGAGGTCACGGCGTCGCGGATGGCCTCGTAGACCTGGCGCGGAATCCGCGCCGCTGCCGCGTGCGGGTCGCGGCGAAGGTCGTGCTCGGTGGAGCCAGTGACGGCGGTGGACACGCGTCGTCGTATCTCTTCGCGCGGCGCGTCGATCTCGTGCGCCCACCCCGTGCGGACCAGCTGATCGGCCTCGACGCTCCGAGCGTGGCCACCCACCAGCACGGCTGCCTGCTCACGGGCCGCGCGCAGCAGCAGCACCTCACGGGTGTGGGGGTAGGGAGCCCGAGGCTCGGCGAAGAGATCGTCGCCGTCGTCCCAGATGGCCACCAGCCCCAACTTCGCGACCGGTGCAAACGCGGCCGCGCGGGTACCCACCACGATCCGCCGAGCGCCCCGCGCCACCGCCAGAAAGGCTCGGTAGCGACGGGCTGGCCCCGCATCGGCGGTCAAGACCACGTGGTGGTCGGGGCCGAGGAGTGCCTCGAGAGCTGCGTCGAGCCGGGCGACGTCGCGGGCATCGGGCACACATACGATGGTTCCCCGCCCTGCGAGGAGTGCGGTGGCCGCTGCTTCAGCGAGCCGGGTCGGCCAGTCCTCGCCCGGCAGGGCTCCCCACACCGCGCGCGGTGCCGCCCCGCGATGCACGTGCCGCAGGAAGGCCCCACCCGGCGGGTAGGGCGCCCAGCCGGCTTCGCACGCGTCGGCGCTGAGGGTGGTTGCCAGCGGCGGCTCGGGTAGCGACGGCTCCTTCTCGACCGTCGCGTGGCGGGGTGGGACCGCCAACCTGAGGACGTCGGAGCGCACCCCGGCATAGCGCTGAGCCACCTCGGAGGTCAGGGTCGCGACGGCCGCGCTGAGCACGGGCTCGGCGCTCACCACCCGACGAAGGGGGGTGAGTCGGCCGACGTGGTCGCTGGCAGCGGCGCGCTCGACGACGAACCCGTCGACGTCCTTGCCAGCGAACCGAACCTTGACCCGGGCCCCCGGAACGGCAGAGTCGGCCATCGCCGCCGGCACCGCGTAGTCGAAGGGGCGGTCGAGGTGAGCGAGGTTGAGGTCGACGAGCACCCGGGCGACCGGATCGACGTCGCTCACGGCCGCCTCGGCAGCCTTGCGTGCCTTGGCCGCGCGAGCCTGCGCCTGGGACTGCTTGACCGTGGCGCGAACCAGCCCCGGCAGCAGCTCAGGCTGCTGGTCGGGGCTCGCGTCATCGGTCACGCGGTGATGTCTACCAGTGCCCGGGGACGCTCTCGTGCGTCCCCGTTGCACCGGACCGGGGTCAGACCCCGGCGGCCGCCTTCAACGCCTCGGCACGCTCGGTGCGCTCCCAGGTGAACTCGGGCAGCTCGCGACCAAAGTGGCCGTAGGCCGAGGTCTTGGCGTAGATCGGACGCAGCAGGTCGAGGTCGCGCAGTATCGCGGCCGGCCGCAGGTCGAAGACCTCCAGCACGGCCTGCTGGATGCGCTCGTCAGGCACGATGCCGGTGCCGAAGGTCTGCACGAAGACACCGACCGGCTGCGCCTTGCCGATGGCGTAGGCGACCTGGACCTCGCAGCGACGAGCGAGCCCGGCCGCTACGACGTTCTTCGCGACCCAGCGCATAGCGTAGGCGGCTGAGCGGTCGACCTTCGACGGGTCCTTGCCCGAGAAGGCGCCGCCGCCGTGCCGAGCCATGCCGCCGTAGGTGTCGACGATGATCTTGCGACCGGTCAGGCCGGCGTCGCCCATCGGGCCACCCACGACGAAGCGACCGGTCGGGTTCACGAGCAGCCGGTAGCCCTCGGAGGGCAGGTCGATGGTAGCGAGTACCGGGTCGATGACGTTCTGCTTGATCTCGGCCTCGAGCTTGACCAGGTCGGTGTCTTCGGAGTGCTGGGTCGAGAGCACCACGGTGTCGATGCGCACCGGACGGTCGTCCTCGTCGTACTCGACGGTGACCTGGGTCTTGCCGTCGGGACGCAGGTTGTCCATGGTGCCGTTCTTGCGCACCTCGGTGAGCTTCTCGGCCAGACGCTGCGCAATGACGATCGGCAGCGGCATCAGCACGTCGGTGTCGTCGCAGGCGTAGCCGAACATCAGGCCCTGGTCGCCAGCGCCGCGCATGTCGAGCTCGTCGACCGAGTCGCCCACGCGGGCTTCGTGACCCTGGTCGACGCCCTGGGCGATATCGGCCGACTGGGCGCCGATGGCGACCTGGACGCCGCAGCTGGCGCCGTCGAAACCCTTCTCAGAGCTGTCGTAGCCGATGTCGAGGATGGCGTCGCGGACGAGCTGGGCGATCGGCGCGTAGGCCTCGGTGCGCACCTCGCCAGCCACCACCACGAGGCCCGTGGTGAGCAGGGTCTCGACGGCCACCCGGAGATCGGCCTTGTTGGGGTCGTTGGCCATCAGGTAGTCGAGGATCGTGTCGCTGATCCGGTCAGCGATCTTGTCGGGGTGACCTTCGGTCACGGACTCCGAAGTGAAGAGACGTCCAGTCACGTCGATAGCTCGCTCTCGTTCAAACGTTCGCCGGGGGCGCCGGGGCGGCGCTGCTCCGGCCAGAAGGTTACGGGGTGCCCAGCATGCAAGATGGGCGTCTCACTCACCGAATCGGCGAGCGACCTCGTCCCAGATCACGTGCGCCAGTGCCTTCTTCGAGCCGTGCGGCACGGTGCGGGTGGCACCGTCAGCGCCCAGGATCACGGCTTCGTTGTCGGGGCTGCCGAACACCGCACCGCCGCTGACGTCGTTGACGACCAGCAGGTCGCAGCCCTTGCGGGCGAGCTTGCCGTGGGCCAGCTCGAGCACGGTGCCTGTCTCGTCGCCGGTCTCGGCAGCGAAGCCCACGATGATCTGACCGTCACGCGCTCTCTGGGTGGAGATCTCGTGCAAGATGTCGACGTTCTGGGTGAGCGTGATGCTCGGGGCCGTGCCGTCGTGAGACTTCTTGATCTTCGCGTCGCTCACCTCAGTGGGCCTGAAGTCGGCCGGCGCAGCCGCCATCACGACCGAGTCAGCACCGGCAGCAGCAGCCACGACCTCCTCGCGCAGCTGCGCGGTGGTCTCGACCCGGACGACCTTGACGCCGGCTGGGTCGGGCAGCGTCACGTTGGCCGCGATCAGGGTGACCTCGGCTCCGCGGGCGACAGCGGCCCGCGCCAGCGCATAGCCCTGCAGTCCGGACGACCGGTTGCCCAGGAAGCGCACCGGGTCGAGGTATTCGCGGGTGCCGCCGGCCGAGACGACGAGGTGTCGACCAGCCAGGTCGAGCGTGGCTGCGCCGCGGGCCAGCACATCGAGGCACGCCTCGAAGATCTCGGCTGGGTCGGGCAACCGCCCCTTGCCGGTGTCGGCGCCTGTCAGCCGGCCCTCGGCTGGCTCGAGCACGATGGCACCGCGCTCACGCAGCGTGGCCACGTTGGTC
>JBAUWM010000165.1:0-5449 GCA_049583775.1 Nocardioides sp. | reverse complement strand
TCGACCGCGCGGCCGTCGTAGTGGGTCGACCCCTCCATGTGACCGTCCCGCACTCCACCTGGGGCGAACCCGCCGAGCTGCAACTCGCCGAAGACTTCGACCACGTCGCTGCGCACGGAGTCGGCGCGCGCGGTCAGCCCGCTCTCGACGAGATCAGGGTTGCTGCCGTCGACGTCGCCGTCGAAGCGGCAGGCGAAGGCGTGTCGCGAGTTGCCGGTCAGGGCGGACGCCAGCACCCGGGCGTCGTCCTCATGGTCTGCGTAGGCATCGGGGAAGCCGGAGCGCTGCACCTCTTGAGCCGCGTCGGTGATCTCCAGTTGCTCGTACCCAGAGATCCGCTGCAGAGCGTCGTAGAACGCGTTGGTGGCGTAGGCAGGGTCTTGCAGCTGCTGCTCGGTGCCCCATCCCTGTGATGGTCGTTGCTGAAAGAGTCCGAGGGAGTCTCGGTCGCCGTAGTTGAGGTTCTGCAGGTCTGACTCCTGGTACGCAGTGGCCAGCGCGATCGATGCCGCCCGCGCCGGCAAGCCTCGCTTGACCGCGATCGCCGCGATCAGCGACGCATGCTCGGCCTGCTCGATGCTCACGTCGACCGAGCGACCGTCGACCGTCGCGGTGCAGCCGTCGCCCTCGATGAACGGCAGCCGCACGCCGTCCAAGCTCTTGATGCTGACCACGGCTACGACCGCAATGGCGGCGAGACCGAGCAGCGCTGCCACCAGCCTCCTCATGCTGGCCAGTCTGACCGACCGGGTGAAATGGCTCGGCCGGAGCATGCGCTACGTCAGTTGGCGTGCAGTGCCTCATTGAGGGCGATTCCTGTGCCCTTCCACGGCACCGCCTCGACCGCGCCGGTCACCGAGTTGCGGCGGAAGAGCACGTTGTCGCGGCCTGAGAGCTCGAGCGCCTTGATCACCTGCGGCTTGCCGTCGCGATCGAGGACGGTGACCTTGGTGCCCGCGGTGATGTAGCAGCCGGCCTCGACCACGCAGTCGTCGCCGAGCGAGATGCCGATGCCGGAGTTGGCGCCGAGCAGGCAACGCTCTCCGAGACTGATCGTCTCTTTGCCACCGCCCGAGAGGGTTCCCATGATCGACGCTCCGCCTCCGACGTCGGAGCCGTCACCGACGACGACCCCCGCCGAGATGCGACCCTCGACCATCGAGGAGCCGAGCGTGCCGGCGTTGAAGTTCACGAAGCCCTCATGCATGACGGTCGTGCCCTCAGCCAGGTGCGCGCCGAGGCGCACGCGGTCGGCGTCGGCGATGCGGACGCCGCTCGGCACGACGTAGTCGGTCATCCGCGGGAACTTGTCGATGCCGTAGACGCTCACGTGGTGGCCCGCGGCACGGAGTCGGGCGCGAGTCAGCTCGAACCCAGCGACGGCGCACGGGCCGGCTGAGGTCCACACGACGTTGCTGAGCAGACCGAAGACCCCATCGAGCGACTGGCCGTGCGGCTGAACCAGCCGGTGGGAGAGCAGGTGCAGACGCAACCAGACGTCGGCGGCGTCCTTCGGTGCGCCCTGGAGGTCGGTGATCTCGACGAGGCGCACCTCACGGGTCACCCCCCGGGCGTCGTCCGGTGTGGCGAGCGCCGACAGCTGAGTGAGCTCGGCTGGCTCGGTCGCGTCATTGCGGGCGCCGAGGGCGGGGGCTGGGAACCACACATCGAGGACGTTGCCTTCGGCATCGAGGGTGGCGAGGCCGTAGCCCCAGGCACTGGTCGCTGCGTCGCTCACACGGCCCAACCCTAGACGGACCCGGCGCTCGCGCTAGCGGTCACGACCGACCTTGAGACGCAGCACTTCCGAGCTGGAGTGAGCGACGTCGGACGACTGTCCCTCAGCGGGATGGACGTCACGCGGCCAGCACCGGGACACCCATGTCCGCGGCCACGTCGTGCAGACGCCGGTCGCGGGTCCACAGACGGGTGTTCGGGGTCAGCAGCGCGGCGGCAAGGAGCGCCGCGTCGACATAGCCGATGCCGCGTCCGTGCAGTCGTCGCCGCTCGATCAGTTGGAGCACCTCGTCGTCGCGAGCAACGAGCGCTCGTGGAAGTTCGCTCATCAATGTCAACACGGCATGTCGGTTGGTCAAGGACCCCAGGGCGATCTCGCCGAGCACTCCCGGGTGGATCAGCACCTCGTTCTGATGCAGCGCCGTCACCAGGGTCGGATCGGTTCCGCGCAAGTGATCTATCCAGACGGAGGAGTCGACGAGGATCACGCGGTTGCTCGTCGGCGAGGGGTCGCCTCGAGGTCGGGCTCGGTGCCGCCTAGAAGAGCGAGGCGGCGGGCGCTTTCGCGTTCGATCAGTGCGACCAGGGCGTCGCGGAGAACGGCATTCCGCTCGGTCTTGCCGGACAGTTCGGTCGCGCGAGCCAGGAGTTCGTCGTCCAGGGTGACGGTGGTCCGCATGACAGGCTCCAGAATCAGGCATCAGGTGATGCCCAATTCTATGCCGCCGGGGGCGGGGTGGAAAGCGATGCGGCAGATCTGTGGAGAGCGACTACCGTTGCACCACAGACGTTCGAGCCGTCATCAGCGGCGAGTCTTCCGGAAGAACGGTCTCGACAAGCTCGACCACCGAGGCCTACTAGAACCGGACGGGTAGGCCCGTCAGCGCCGTGAATGAGTGGCTCCACCTCGCAGTCAGGGGTGAGGCAAGCGAGGTGGTACCGCGGCTCCGCAATCTGGACGTCGTCCTCGTGGGTTTCGACAAGCTCAACACCGAACTCACGCAGGAGCGCAGTGCCATGACGTACCCCAAGACCGGCGACCCCGTTACCAGCGCCGTCCCGTCGAACCCGCGCTTCCCCGAGATCGAGGAGCGGGTGCTGGCCTACTGGGAGGCCGACGGCACGTTCCAGGCCAGCGTCGACCAGCGCGATGCCGGCGCTGACGGCGAGAACGAGTTCGTGTTCTACGACGGGCCGCCGTTCGCCAACGGGCTGCCGCACTACGGCCACCTGCTCACCGGGTACGTCAAGGACCTCATCCCGCGCTACCAGACCATGCGCGGTCGCAAGGTCGAGCGCCGCTTCGGCTGGGACACCCATGGCCTGCCCGCGGAGCTCGAGGCGATGCGGCTCAACGGCATCAAGACCACCGACGAGATCGTCGAGATGGGCATCGACAAGTTCAACGAGGCCTGCCGCGAGTCGGTGATGAAGTACACCGGCGAGTGGCGCGAGTACGTCACGCGTCAGGCGCGGTGGGTCGACTTCGACAACGACTACCGCACCATGAACCCCGACTACATGGAGTCGGTCATCTGGGCCTTCAAGCAGCTCTACGACAAGGGCTTGGTCTACGAGGGCTTCCGTGTGCTGCCCTACTGCTGGAACGACGAGACCCCGCTCTCGAACCACGAGCTGCGGATGGACGACGACGTCTACCAGAACCGTCAGGACCCGGCGGTCACCGTCGGCTTCCCGATCACGTCGGACGGCGACTTGCGCGGCGCGAAGCTGCTCATCTGGACGACGACGCCCTGGACGCTGCCGAGCAACCTCGCGGTCATGGTCGGCACCGAGATCGACTACGTGGCAGTCGAGCACGAGGGTGACCGGCTGATCTTGGCCGAAGCACGGCTGCCGGCGTACGAGCGGGAGCTCGGGGTCTCGACAGGCTCGACCACCGAGGGGTTCATCGTGTGGCGCGGCACTGGCGCCGACCTGCTCGGCCTCACCTATGCACCTCCGTTCACGTACTACGCCGGCCACGAGAACGCCTTCCGCGTGGTGGCTGCGGACGACGCCGTCACCACCACCGACGGCACCGGGCTGGTGCACAGCGCGGGTGCCTTCGGTGAGGTCGACAAGGAGGTGACCGACCGCGAGGGCATCGAGGCGGTGATGCCGGTCGGCAAGGACGGCCGCTTCACACACCCGGTCACCGACTACGAAGGCATGCAGGTCTTCGACGCCAACCTGCACATCATCGACCACCTGAAGAGCACCTCCGGCTCCGTCACCCCCGGCACCTTGCTGCTGCGCCGCGAGACCTACGACCACTCCTACCCGCACTGCTGGCGCTGCCGCGAACCCCTCATCTACAAGGGCGTCTCCTCGTGGTTCGTCGAGGTCACGGCCATCAAGGCGCGGATGCTCGAGCTCAACCAGCAGATCAACTGGGTGCCCGACCACATCCAGGATGGCCAGTTCGGCCGCTGGCTCGAGAACGCCCGCGACTGGTCGATCACGCGCAACCGCTTCTGGGGCTCACCGGTCCCGGTGTGGAAGTCGGACGACGAGGCCTACCCGCGCATCGACGTCTACGGCTCCTTCGAGGAGATCGAGCGCGACTTTGGGCGGGTGCCGACGAAGGACGGTGCGCCCGACCTGCACCGGCCCTACGTCGACGACCTGGTGCGGCCGAACCCGGACGACCCGACAGGACGGTCGATGATGCGGCGCGTCACCGACGTGCTCGACGTGTGGTTTGACTCGGGCTCGATGAGCTACGCCCAGGTGCACTACCCGTTCGAGAACGCCGACTGGTTCGCCGGCAACGATGGGCAGGGCGGGAAGGGTGGTCACTTCCCTGCCGACTTCATCGTGGAGTACATCGGCCAGACCCGCGGCTGGTTCTACACCCTGCACATCCTCGCCACCGCGATCTTCGACAAGCCGGCGTTCGAGAACTGCATCAGTCACGGCATCGTGCTGGGCTCCGACGGCAACAAGATGTCGAAGTCGCTGCGCAACTACCCTGACGTCTCGGAGGTCTTCGACCGCGACGGCGCCGACGCGATGCGCTGGTTCCTGATGTCGAGCCCGATCCTGCGCGGTGGCAACCTCATCGTCACCGAGCAGGGCATCCGCGACTCGGTGCGGCAGGTGATGATCCCCCTCTGGAACAGCTGGTACTTCTTCCAGATGTACGCCAACGCCGCCAACGGCGGTGCTGGCTACGAGGCGCAGACCTCGGTGGCGTCGCCTGACCCGCTCGACCGCTACCTGCTGGCCAAGTGCCGCCAGTACGTCGAGAAGATGACCTCGACGCTCGACTCGTACGCGGTTGCCGATGCGTGCGACGCCACGCGCTCCTTCCTCGACGTGCTCACGAACTGGTACATCCGTCGCTCGCGTGAACGGTTCTGGGGCGACAACTCCGCGGCTTTCGACACCCTGCACACGGTGCTGGAGGTCGTCTGCCGCGTGACGGCGCCACTGATGCCGCTGACCACCGAGGAGGTCTGGCGTGGTCTCACGGGAGAGCGGTCTGTGCACCTGACCGATTGGCCGCTCGCCGAAGAGCTGCCCGCCGACGACGCCCTCGTGGCCGCGATGGATCAGGTGCGCGAGATCTGCTCGGCCACCTCCGCGCTCCGCAAGGCCGGCAACCTGCGCAACCGGCTGCCGCTCTCGCAGCTGACCGTCGTGGTCGCGGATCCCGCGTCGTTGAGCGGATTCGAGTCCATCGTGTCCGACGAGGTCAACGTGAAGT
>JBAUWM010000164.1:0-22828 GCA_049583775.1 Nocardioides sp. | reverse complement strand
CCGCGGAGGTGCTCCCCGAGTCGCCGTCGGACCCTCGGGGGATCGCCTGGCCGATGGCCACCCCGGCGACGACGACGGCCGCCGCGGCCAGCACGGGCGCCGTCGCCTGCCAGCGCCACGTGTTGGTCGCTTTCGGAAGAGTCGGCATCGTGGGCACGACCAGGGTGCTGGCGACATGCTCCAGCTCGCGGCTCAGGGTGTGCTCGATCTCGGAGTACATCAGTCCTCACTCCCGTCGAGAGCGCTTCGTAGGTTCTGGAGAGCGCGGTGCGCCGTGGACTTCACGTTGCCGCGCGAGCACCCGAGAGCATCGGCGATCTCGGCCTCGCTGAGCTGTTCGTAGTAGCGCAGGACGACGACGGCGCGTTGACGAGGCGGCAGGGCGTGCACGTGCGGCCACAGGGCGAGCCTGTCCTCGGGGCCCTCGATCGGCGGGCTCGCGACCTCCGGCGGGTTCTCGCCGGACAGCAGCTCGAGTCGGCGTCCCTTGGGTCGCTTCATAGACAGGAACGTGTTGGTGAGGATGCTGCGCACGTAGGCGTCGGGCGACGCCGCCCGGCTCACCCGCGACCACGCGCCATGAGCCTTGATGAGCGTCTGCTGCGCGAGGTCCTCGGAATCGGCATGGTTGCCGCTCAGCAGGTAGGCGCGGCGGTACAGCGACGGCCACATCGCCGCTGCGTATTCCTCGAACGTCCCTGCGGCCGCGTGTGCGGTCGTCGGCATTGGCGCCACCTCCTCACCCCTACAGACTCCCCTTCGGGACCGCAGGTTGCGCCGGGTGGGATGCAACTTCGTCAGGCGCCCCCTGGCATGCTCGCAGCATGTCGTCCACGCCTAGCCTCGCTGAGACCGCCAGCACGTTCCTGGAGATGCACCGCGACCCCGCGTTGTTGACCGTCGTCAACGTCTGGGATTCCATCTCCGCGACCGTCGTGGGCGATATCCAGGGAACCCGCGCGTTGGCCACCGCCAGTCACTCGATCGCCGCCTCTCGAGGCTACGAAGACGGCGAGAACATCCCGGTCGACGAGATGATCGAGGAGATCCGACGGATCGTCGCCTCGACCCCGCTCCCGGTCTCCGCCGATCTCGAGGGCGGCTACGGCGATGCGCCCGAAACGATCCGGAAGGCGATCGGCGTCGGCGTGGTGGGGGCCAACATCGAAGACCAGATGAAGCCGTTCGACGACGCCGTCGCCCAGGTGGCGGCGATCATGGCGGCCGCCGAGGCCGAGGGCGTCCCCGACTTCGTGCTCAACGCCCGCACCGATGCCTTCGTCAAGGGCATTGAGAACCCCCTGGACGAGGCCGTCCGGCGTGGCCGTGCGTTCCTGGACGCGGGTGCTCCCGTCGTCTTCGTGCCCGGACAACTCAACGAGGAGCAGGTCACCACCTTGGTCGAGGCCTTCGGACCTCAGCGCCTCACCGTCATCGGGGTCCCGGGAGTGCCACGCCTTGCCCAGTTGGAGAAGCTCGGCGTCGCGCGCGTCTCCTACGGTCCGATGTCGCAGCGGGTTGCGCTCACGGCACTGGCCGAGCTCGTCGAGGGAATCAATGCCGGTGGCGGAGTGCCGTCGTCGATGCGTCCGCTGAACTGATCGAGCAATCAGGCGAGCGAGAGCTCAAGGGCGGCGTCGAGGCTAGTCGGCTCGAAGCCTGGCGCGAGGTCGTCGCGAACGTCGTGATCGCGGCACACCATGTCGTGCACCAAGCTGTCGACCAGCGCCTTCACCGTGAGTCGATCGAGGCCGCTGACGAGGGCCACCACGTCGCCGACCAGCAACTTGGGCGCAAATAGCACCGGCAGGTAGGGGCGCACCAGGCCTGCGGCAGCGGTGAACTTGTCGATGAGCTCGGCGTAGGACACCACGTCGTCGCCGCCCACGTCGTAGGCCCGATTGCGGTCCGGGCCCTCGAGCGCGGACACCAGGAGGGAAACAACGTCGGTGGTGGCGACCGGCTGGATCCGCGTGCTGGCCATCCAACAGGGCACAGCCGCTACCGGGATGCGCTCGGCGATGCGACGCAACACCTCGAACGACGTCGAACCGGGTCCGACCAGCATGGAGGCGCGCAGCACCGTGGCCGGCGTCGGGGCGGCGAGCAAGATCTGCTCGACCTCCAACCGCGAGGCCAGATGGTCTGACAACTCGGCGTCGGGCACCAGGCCGGAGAGATAGACCACCCGCTCGACCTCGGCGTAGCTGCATGCGGCCGCGAGATACTCGGCTGCCTCGCGATCGCGCTTGACGAAGTCGCTACTGGCCAGGGAGTGCACCAGGTAGACCACGGCGTCCATGCCGCGAACGCCGAGGTGCACCGAGACGGTGTCGTTCATGTCGATGTATCGGCGTTCAACGTGGTCGGCCCACGAATGCTCTGTCAGCGAGTCGGGCGTTCTCGCTCCAGCCACCACCTGGTGACCGGCCTCGAGCAGGGCTGGCACCAGCCGGGAGCCCACGTACCCGCTGGCACCGATCACGAGCACGCGCATGCTCCGACGCTACGGGTAGCCCGGTTGCGATACTGCTCTGGTGACCTCCCCTGCGTTCCACGTCGGCTTCGTGACCGGCGCGACGCCGGACAAGTGGGCCCGGTCGTGGCGCGACCAACGGCGTGAGCCGCTTGATCTGGTGCCGGTGACACAAGTCGAGCAGGAATCGCGGCTGCGCTCCGGCGAGTTGGACATGGTGATCGCCCGACTGCCCGTCGACCGCGACGGCCTGCACTGCGTGCGTCTCTACGACGAGGTGCCGGTGGTCGTGGCCGGTCGCGAGCACTTCATCGCGGCCGCCGACGAAGTGGTGGTGGCCGACCTGAGCGACGAGCAACTGGTGCTCCCCCACTCCGGTGGCTGGAGCCCGGCGGCCGATCAGTTGGAGTGGCCCGAGATGTCCATCGCCGACGCGATCGAGACCGTGGCCGCCGGAACCGGCATCGTGATCGTGCCCATGTCGCTCGCGCGCCTGCACGCTCGCAAGGACGTCGTGCAGCGCCCGGTGAGCGACCTCGAGCCCACCACGATCGCCCTGCTGTGGCTGGTCGAGCGCGATGACGAGCTGACCCAGACATTCGTGGGCGTCGTCCGTGGCCGCACCGCGCGCTCGTCGCGCGGCTGAGCACGGCCATGAGCGTTACCGCGTGGGCTCCGGGGCGGGTGAATCTCATCGGTGAACACACCGACTACAACGGTGGCCTGTGCCTGCCGATCACCATCGGTCACGGCACCACGGTGGTCGCCAGACCGCGCGACGACGCGATGGTCCGCCTCACGAGCCACGCCGACGCGCAGACTTGGGAGGGTCTCCCTGCGTACGCAGGACCAGGCCGTGTCACCGGGTGGGCCGCCTACGCCGCCGGAACGCTCTGGGCGCTCGATCAGGCCGGTATCGCGCTGCCAGGGCTCGATCTCGAGGTCACGAGCGACCTACCGCTCGGTGCGGGGCTCTCCAGCTCGGCGTCGCTCGAGGCTGCCGTCGCGCTGGTTGCCTGGGCCGCTGCCGGTCGAGTACTGGACGCCCACGCCCGCGATCTGCTCGTGGCTGCCTGCATTCGCGCCGAGACAGACGTCGTCGGCGCACCGACGGGCGGGCTTGACCAGCGCGCGGTGCTGGAGAGTGCGCCTGGGCACGCGCTGCTGCTCGACTTCGGCACCGATGAGTCGACCTCGGTGCCGCTTGACCTGGCAGACCATGGGTTATCCCTGCTCGTGGTCGACACCCGTGTCAGCCACTCGCATGCGGACGGCGAGTACGGGTCGCGGCGAGCCGAATGTGAGCTCGCGGCTCAAGCCCTGGGAGTCGGACAGCTGAGTGACGCGTCGGCGGCCGACGTCGCCGACCTGGCTGACCCGATGCTGAGGGGCCGAGCGCGGCACGTGCTCACCGAGAACGATCGGGTGAGGCGGGCCGTCGCTGCGGTCAGAGCCGGCAACTGGACCGGCCTGGGTGTCGTGCTCACCGAGTCGCACGGCTCGATGCGCGATGACTTCGAGATTTCCTGTCCCGAGCTCGACCTGGTCGTCTCCACCGCCCTGGAGGCGGGCGCACTCGGAGCCCGGATGACCGGCGGCGGCTTTGGCGGCTCGGCCCTAGCTCTCGCGCCAATCGGCGACGTCGACACGGTGCGTCGGGCGGTCGACCGCGCCTTCGCCCGGCATGGCTACCGATCACCAGGTCACCTTGACGCGGCGCCCGCCGGGCCGGCGCGCTTGCTGACGAGTTGAGTGTTGCTACTCAGCCGCACACGAGTACCGCGGTGGGTTCGCGCAAGATCAGGGCGAACGAGGCTCCTGCCATGACGAACTCAGACCCCACCAAGAACACGTCCGCCTTCTACGCCATGTCCGGCATCTCGTTCGGTGTCGCGCTTCTCTCCATGCTCCTGGCCTTCATCTACCTGCCGGTCGATCCGTGGGTGCGCGCCTTCCTGGGCCTCGGCACCCTCTACCTCACGACGTCGACGTTCACGCTCGCCAAGTGCGTGCGCGACAACCAGGAGTCGCAGTCGGTCGTCCACCGTCTCGACCAGGCCCGCGTCGATCGACTGCTCGCCGAGCACGACCCGTTCCGCTCTGTCTCCTGACCCGACAACCACCAGACGCGTGCTTAGATCGACTCATCGCAAACCCCGACACGAGGAGAGCACCGTTGCCCACACCCGCGTTCGAGAAACTCAAGCAGGCCGTCACCGGCGTCGTCGCCATCAGCGAGAAGGCTGTTCGCACGGCCACACCGATCGTGCGCCGCACGACCGAGGAGGTCGTGAATCGAATCCGTGGCGCCTCGGACGGCCACGTCACCCCAGCGACGGCGCAGACCCCGGACGCACCCGCGCCGCACCCGACTCCGGCTGCGATCGCCAAGAACGTCGCGCACCAGCGGCCGGTCGCGGCGACCCCGCCGCGGGCACCGAAGAAGCCCAAGCCCTCCGACTCCCCCGGCGGCAAGCTGCCGCCACGAGGCTGACTACTTGAGCTCGGCGCTCGAGAGCCCCAAGATCCTGCGAGCCACGATGAGCTGCTGGATCTGCTGGGTGCCTTCGAAGATGTCGAGGATCTTGGAGTCGCGCGACCACTTCTCCAGCAGCTCGGCCTCGCTGTAGCCGACCGAACCTGCCAGCTCGACGCACGACAGCGTGATGTCAGACCCGACGCGGCCGGCCTTCGCCTTGGCCATCGAGGCCTCGAGCGAGTTGGGCTTGCGGTTGTCGGCCATCCACGCTGCCTGCATCATCAGCAGGCGGGCGCCCTCCCAGTCCGATTCCATCTGGAGAAACTTGGCTGCGGCGGCCGACTGCGTGATCGCAGGTCGGTCGTAGTCGATCACGACCCCGGCCTGCTCGAGGAGGTCGCGAGTCAGGTCGAGCGCCGCCTGCGCGCACCCGATCGCCATCGACGCCACCAGAGGACGGGTGTTGTCGAACGTGGCCATCGCGCCAGCGAAGCCTTCCTTCACGTCGATCTCCGGGGAGCCGAGGAGGTTCTCGGCCGGCACGCGGCAGTCGGTGAAGGTGATCACCGCAGTGTCGGAGGCGCGGATGCCGAGCTTGTGCTCGAGCCGCTCGACCTTCATGCCGGGCGTGCCCTTGGTGACGACGAACGACTTGATGGCCGCCCGACCCAGCGCCTTGTCCAGCGTTGCCCACACGACGATCGAGTCGGCGCGATCGCCAGAGGTGACGTAGATCTTCTCGCCGTTGATCACGTAGTGGTCGCCGTCGAGGGTTGCGGTCGTCGAGATGTTGGCCGAGTCGGAGCCGACGCCGGGCTCGGTGATCGCCATGCCAGCCCAGGTGCCCTCGAAACGCTCAAGCTGCTCGTCGCTGGCCACTGACGCAATGGCCGAGTTGCCCAGGCCTTGTCGCGGCATCGAGAGCAGGAGGCCGACGTCGCCCCAGCACATCTGGGCCACCGACATCACCGAGGCGAGGTTGGAGCCGTTCTTGTTCTCGCCGCTCCCGTCGTCCTCGGTGCGCCGAACGCCGCTGGCGCCCGCGCCCTCGGACGCGCCGGACTCGGAGAGCCCGTCGATCATCGCCGCGAGCATGTCGAGCTCCTTGGGGTACTCGTGCTCAGCGAGGTCGTACTTGCGCGAGATCGGGCGCAGCATGTTCATCGCGACCTGGTGGGCCTGCTCGGCCAACGGTCGGAACTTCTTCGGGTCATCGAGATTGATCGCCATCAGACCAGCACCGCGCCTTCCATGATTCCGATGGCACGCAGGTCGCGATACCACCTCTCCACCGGGTGCTCCTTGACGAAGCCGTGACCGCCAAGCAACTGGACGCCGTCCAGACCGATCTGCATGCCCTTGTCGGCGCAGGCCTTGCGGGCGAGCGCGACCTCACGGGAGAAGTCGCGACCGGACGCGGCGCGGCTGGCGGCCTTGTAGGTGAGCAGACGCATGGCCTGCAGCTCGATCGCGATGTTGGCGACCATGAAGGCAACCGACTGGCGGTGCGAGATGGGCTCGCCAAACGCCTCGCGCTCCTTGACGTAGGGGGTCACGTAGTCGAGCACGGCTTGGCCGGTTCCCACCGCGAGCGCGCACCACGCGAGCCGCGAAAGCCGCACGCACTCGGTGTAGGTGCTGCCATCGGTGGCACCCAGGACCGCGTCGTCAGGCACGCGGACGTCGGTGAGCGTGAGCTTGGTGAGCGACGCGGCACGCACCCCCATGCTCGGGTCGCCCTCGATAGCGAGCCCGTCAGCGCCCGACTCGATCAAGAAGAGCACCGGCGTGCCATCGAGATCGGCGCCGACCACGAAGAGCTCGGCCTCGGCGCCGCGCGGCACGAGGGACTTGACGCCGTTGAGCACGAACCCGTCGGCAGTGCGGGTCGCCGTGGTCGAGGGAGAGAGCACGTCGAAGAGCACGGTGGGCTCGGTGAGCGCGAGGGCCGCTGCGGGAACGTCGTTGCCGGTGAATGCCGGCAGGTAGGTCTGCTGCTGGGCGTCGGTGCCCCACAGACCGATGGCGGTGGCCACCGAGCCCGGCGCCAGGCTGGCGACGGCCAGCCCGAGGTCACCCTTCGAGAGCGCCTCCGCCACCAGGGTGCCGGCCATCGCGGAGCGTTCTTCAGAGATGCCGCCAAGTGCTTCGGGCAGACCAAGGATGGGCAGCCCGATCTCGAGCCCTGCCTTGAGCAGTGCCTCGGGTGCCTCGCAGGTCTCGTTGGCCTCGGCTGCGGCTGGGCGCACGACCTCCGTGGCAAATTCGGATACGACGTCCACCAGCATCTGCTCGTCATCGGTGGGAGTGAGGTCGAACGCTCCCGTGCGGGGCGCCGAGGCTGGCCGGGTGCCGGCTTGGCCCCGCTTGCCCGCCTGGGCGAAGGTCCGGCTGGCCGACGTCATGGTCTTGAAGCCGGTGCGCGTGACGCTGAAGACCACCTGCTCGGCGGGCTTGCGGAGCTTGACGCGATCGAGCAGGTCACTCTGGGCGAGCCTGTTCAGGCCGGCGACAAGGATCCCGATCGGGT
The DNA here is from genome assembly GCA_049583775.1 of Nocardioides sp. Taxonomy (GTDB): domain Bacteria; phylum Actinomycetota; class Actinomycetes; order Propionibacteriales; family Nocardioidaceae; genus Nocardioides. Next base: position 15,343 of record JBAUWM010000164.1, on the reverse strand, counting down.
CACGTGACTCCGAGCTCGCGATGCCGTTGCGCCCCCCGGGCTTGAGGCTGTTCATGAAGGACATGTGGATAATGTAACTCGGAGTTACACATTGCGCTACACCCGGTGCCGTGGGAGCCGTCACACCACGCGACCGCACCAACTCATAGCATCTGCGCCATGTCCGACGACGAGCCGTTTGCCCCCTTTGGCGCCCTCCCCACCGGTGGCACCGTCAGACCGATAGTCCGCTGGGGCACACCGGTCATGCACCGGCCGCAGAACCTGGTCACGGTCTTCGACGACGCTCTGCGGTCCCTTGCGGCCGACATGGTGGCCACGATGTACGCCGCCGACGGGGTCGGTCTGGCCGGGTGCCAGATCGGCGAGGACGTCGCCATCTTCGTCTTCGACTGTCCGGACGAGTCGGGACTGCGGACGGTCGGCGTGGTCTGCAACCCGGTGCTGACGCTGCCCGAGGGCAACGATCGACGCCTTGAGGAGAGCGAAGAGGGGTGTCTCTCCTACCCGGGGGCATTCGTGGAGTGCGCCCGGCCCGACTACGCGAGTGTCACCGGACTCGGTCTCGACGGTTCGCCGGTGACATTTGCGGGCGACGGGCTGCTCGCGCGGTGCCTGCAGCACGAGACCGACCACACGCTCGGCACGGTGTTCGGCGACCGACTGCCCACCAAGGCGCGCAAGCGGCTGGCCAAGGCGCACGACAAGTTGGTCGACGAGTTCCCGCCTGAGTGGCCGACCGGAGCAGTCACCGTCGAGCAGTGACGTAGCACGCGACGGCGCTGGCCGCCGCGACGTTCAGCGAGTCGATGCCCCCGAGCATGGGAATGATCGCTCGGCGGTCGGCAGTCGCCTCCCAGCGTGGGGAGAGCCCGTGCCCCTCGGAGCCAAGTACCAGCGCCACCTTGCCGACGCCCGCTACGGCGTCCTCGAGCACGACCGCGTCGTCGGCGAGGGTGAGCGCCACCGTGGTGAAGCCGCGCTCTGACAGCGCCGGTAGGGCTCCAGCCCAGTCGGACAGTCGCGTGTAGGGCACCGAGAACACAGCCCCCATCGCCACCTTGATGGAACGACGGTAGAGCGGGTCGGCGCATCTCGGGGCCAGCAGCACGGCGTCGAAGCCGAGTGCCGCGCCGCTGCGGAAGATCGCGCCGATGTTGGTGTGGTCGACGATGTCCTCGAGCACCAGCACCGAGCGCGCATCTCGGAGCACGTCGTCCAGCGTGGGCAGCGGTCGCCGCTCGAGCGAAGCCAGCGCTCCCCGGTGCACGTGAAAGCCGGTGACCTGCTCGGAGAGCGTCTCGCTGGCGACGAAGCACGGCGCGTCGGTTGCCTCCAGCAGGTCAGCCAGCCCCTCGACCCAACGCGCGGCCATCAGAAACGACCGGGGCCGATGACCTGCTTCGATCGCGCGGCGTACCACCTTCTCGCCCTCAGCCAGGAAGAGGCCGTGCTCGACCTCGAGGTGCTTTCGCAGCTGGACGTCGCGCAGGTCGCGGTAGTCGGCCAGGCGCGGGTCGCCTGGGTCGTCGACCTCGACCAGCTCAGCCATTGCTTGCGTAGTGCTCCGGATGGGCCACGGCGATGACGTCACCAACCACGATGATGGCCGGAGGAGCAACCTGATCGCGCTCGATCGTGGCTGCCATGTCGCCGAGGGTGGTGAGCACGGTGCGTTGGGTCGGCATGGAGCCGTCGCACACGAACGCAACCGGCGTCGTGGCTGGGCGACCACCAGCCAAGAGCGCCTCGGCGATCTGCGGGCCGTGCTCGACGGCCATCATGAGCAGGAGGGTGCCGCGTAGTTGGGCGACGACCCCCCAATCGGTGAGTCCCCGCTCGTCGCCCGGAGGTAGGTGGCCCGAGATGACGGTGAACTCGTGGGCGACTCCGCGATGAGTGACCGGGATCCCAGCGATACCGGGCACCGCGATCGGGCTGCTCACGCCCGGGATCACCGTGACGGGCACACCGGCCTCGCGGCACGCGATGATCTCCTCGTAGCCGCGCCCGAAGACGAAGTTGTCGCCCCCCTTGAAGCGGACGACGCGTCGGCCAGCCAGGGCCTGCTCGACGATGATTCGGTTGATCTCCTCCTGCTGCGCAGATCGCCCGCGAGGAAGTTTGGCCACGTCGTAGAGCTCGACATCGGCGGGAAGCTCTCCGAGCGCCTCGCGGGGGGCAAGTCGGTCGGCCACCACGACGTCGGCCTCCATCAACGCACGTCGGCCAGCGAGGGTGAGCAGCTCGGGATCACCGGGGCCGCCTCCCACCAACGTGACACCAGGCACCGTCTCGGGCCGTTCGTGGTTGCCGAGTCGTCCCTCGCGTAGGCCGTCGAGCACCTCGTCGCGGATGGCGGCCGTACGGCGAGGCTCGCGGTTGCCGAGCACCCCGACCGTGATCCCGGCTGCGCTGCCGGTAGCGGGCGTCCAGGCGGTGGCCTGGTCGGCGTCGTCGGAGCGCACGCAGAACACGCGGCGTGCCTCGGCTGCCAGCGAGACCTCGGCGTTGGTGTCGGGCTGGTCGGTGGCTGCCACGACGTACCAGGTGTCGTCGAGGTCGGCGGGAGTGAACGAGCGTGCCTCCCACAGGACTTCGCCGCCCTGCACGAGTCCCTCGATCGCCGGGGTCACCTCGGGGGCGACCACGACCACGGCTGCGCCAGCACCGATCAGAGCTGGGATGCGGCGTTGGGCGACCTGTCCCCCACCCACGACCACGACGCGACGTCCGCTCAGGCGAAGGCCAGCCAGGTAGGGCAGGGAGGGCTCACTCACGGGCAGCATCATCGCGTATCGGCCGCGCGCTACGTTGGCCGCATGGTTCTTGAACGCCCGGTGACCCCGAACCCCTATGACCTGCTTCCCGCCGTGCCGTCCTTTGGCGTCACGAGCTCCGATGTGAGCGAAGGGCAACCCCTGAAGGACGACCAGGTGGCCGACGCAGGCAACACGTCTCCCCAGCTCTCGTGGGACGCCGTCGACGGTGCGCAGAGCTACACCGTGACCTGCTTCGACCCCGATGCGCCCACCCCTAGCGGCTTCTGGCACTGGGTATTGGTCGACCTGCCGCCCGACGTCACCTCGCTCGACGCGGGTGCTGGCGCCGAAGGCGCGACGTTGCCGGGAAGCGCCTTCATGTGTCGCAACGACGGCGGCGCCAAGGCCTTCATGGGCGCTGCGCCACCCGAGGGCGACCAGGTGCACCGCTACTTCTTCGTCGTGCATGCGGTGAAGGTGCCGGAGCTGGGTGTTGACTCCGACGCCTCGCCGGCAGTGGTGTCGTTCAATCTTGCGTTCAAGACCGCTGCGCGCGCGGTCATGCACGGCACCTACCAGCACTGACCACCACCAGCCCGACTCGGCGCAAGGTGACGCCGACTCGGCGATGATGGGTGGTGTGCGCGGCGCCCTCGGTCTCTACCTCGCGATCGCGCGCAGCTCATTTCGGCGGTACTCGACGTATGTGGGCGCCACCCTGGCGGGCATCTTTACCAACTCGGTGTTCGGCATCATCATGTGCTTCGTCTACATGGCCGTGTGGGAAGCCAATCCGGATGCCGGCGGCTACGACGTCACCGATGCCGTGACCTTCGTCTGGCTTGGTCAAGCGCTGCTGATGACCGTGGCCATCTGGGGTGGTGGCACGCCGGACGACCTAGCCGCGCGGATCAAGTCCGGAGACGTGGCCATCGACTTCTATCGACCGGTCGGGCTGCTCGGCTGGTACCTCGCGGGCGACCTAGGTCGTGCGCTCTACCACCTGTTGACGCGCGGGGTGGCTCCTACAGTCATCGGCGCACTGCTCTTCGATCTCCGATACCCGGCAAGCCCGTGGACGTGGCTCTGGTTCTTCGCAGCCATCCCGATCGCGGTCACGGTCAGCTTCTCCCTGCGCATGTTGGCCTCGATCTCGGCCTTCTGGCTGCTCGACGACACCGGCCCGCGGAACCTGATGGGCTTCATCGCGATGTTCTTCTGCGGGCTGACGGTGCCATTGGTGCTCTTTCCGGGGGCGCTACGCGACATCGCCATGGCGCTGCCGTGGGCCGGTTTCATCCAGATTCCGGCCGACATCTGGCTTGGTCAGCGCTCCGGGTGGGCCGTGGCTGGTGGGCTGGCTCTGATGGTCGGTTGGGCCGTCGTGCTGCTCGCCGTGTGTGTCGCAACCCTGCGGCTCGCTGAGCGCCGAGTGGTGGTGCAGGGTGGCTAGCAAGTCCGCGACGTTCGCACCGCTCTCGCCGGTCACCGACTTCTGGCGGATCGCATCCCTGTGGATTCGCGCCTCGATGGCGTACCCGGCGTCGTTCTGGATGCTCGCCGTGAGCAGCTTCTTGATGACCGGTCTCGACTTCGCGGGGATCTGGATCATCTTCAACTCGGTCGACGAGCTGGGTGGCTTCAGCCTGCCCGAAATCGGCTTTCTGTACGGCGCCACCGGTCTTGGGATCGCCTTCGCCGACCTGCTGGTGGGCCGGGTCGAGCGGCTAGGGCAGATGATCCGGATGGGCCGTCTCGACACGATGATGACCAAGCCGGTGCCCCTTCTGGTGCAGGTGTGTGCCGATGAGTTCGCCCTGCGTCGCTTGGCCCGGGTGCTGCAGAGCGGCGCGGTGTTCGCCTGGGCGTCCGCCTACGTCGACTGGACGCCGGCCCGCGCCGCCACGGCCGTGGTGATGGTCGTGTGCGGGTCGATCATCTTCTTCGGACTCTTCATCTCCTTGGCGTGCATCCAGTTCTGGACCGCAGACTCGTCCGAGGCTGCCAACGCGTTCACGTACGGGGGCAACACGCTCACCCAGTACCCGATGACGGTGTTCCCGTCCGAGGTGGTCAAGGCGTTGACCTTCCTGCTGCCGATTGCTTTCGTGAACTGGTATCCGGCCCTCTACATCCTCGGTCGCGATGATCCGTTCGGGTTGCCTAGCGCCCTTCAGCACGCTGCTCCCGTGGCCGCGGCCCTCACCACCGTCGTCACCGTCGTCGTGTGGCGCACCGGCGTCCGCCACTACCGATCGACGGGGAGCTGACTCGTGGCACTCATCGAGGCGAAGGAGCTCAACCGCACCTTCACGGTGCGCCGCCGCGGCGTCGGCCGGCACGAGGTCGTCGCCGTCAGCGACGTGACGTTCTCGATCGACGCTGGCGAGATGGTCGGCTACATCGGCCCCAACGGCGCCGGCAAGTCGACCACGATCAAGATGCTCACCGGCATCTTGGTGCCGACGGCGGGCCACCTGCGGGTGGCGGGTCTCGAACCCAGCCGTCAGCGCACCACCCTCGCCCGGCAGATCGGGGTGGTGTTCGGTCAGCGCACCTCGCTGTGGTGGGACCTCCCGCTGCGCGACTCGTTCACGCTGCTGCACAAGCTCTACCGCACCGACCCGGCCAGGCACCGAGCCAACCTCGCGGAGTTCCTCGAGCTGCTCGACCTGGGCGACCTGCTTGACACCCCGGTGCGCCAACTGAGCCTCGGGCAGCGGATGCGCGGCGACATCGCGGCCGCACTGCTGCACGATCCCGACATTCTCTACCTCGACGAGCCGACTATCGGGCTGGACGTCGTGAGCAAGGGTCGGTTGCGCGAGTTTCTCCGGGCACTCAATGCCAGCCGCGGGGTGACGTTGTTGCTCACCACCCATGACCTCCAGGACATCGAGGCCTTGTGTGATCGAGTGATGGTGATCGACCACGGCACTCTCGTCTACGACGGATCGCTGCCCGGCCTGCACGCCACCGTTGAGGCCTCACGAACTCTCGTCGTCGACCTGGTCGACATCCGACCGCCGATCGAGGTGCCCGGCGCTGAGGTGCTCCGAGTAGATGGGCCACGCCAGTGGCTGAGCTTCCCGGCCGGCGCCAGCGCCGCCCCGATCGTCGCCGCTGTGGCTGCGGCCTACGACGTCGCTGACCTGTCGATCCAGGAACCCGACATCGAGCAGGTGATCAAGCAGTTGTACTCGGGTCGCGGCTGAGGATCAGGAGCGCGCGGTCGTCGTCACCGCGCGGCACCTGCCGGACGATCCGCCGGGCGGCGCCCTCGACTCCGCGCTTGAGCGCGATCCGAGCCGTTTCCTGGAGCCAGGAGATGCCGCTGTCGAGGTCTGCTCCCCGCGTCTCGACGACACCGTCGGTGTAGAACAGCAGCGCCTCCCCCGGTTCGAGTACGCCGTGGCTAGCCACGATCTCAGGATGGGGGACGATCCCGAGGGCCAGGCCCCGGGAGTTGTCGACCAACCAGGCGTCGGTTGCCGGACTCCACCGCAGTGCCGGAGGGTGTCCGGCGCTCAGGATCGTGTAGTGCCCGGACACGAGGTCGATGCTCACGTGCACCGCGGTCGCGAACGTTTCCTCTATGTCCTGGCGGAGCAGAAAGGTGTTGGCAGCCTCAAAGACGGCTTGCCCCCGCACCGCGCCCACCAGCCCTCCGAGCGCGCCGGCCAGAAGCAGTGCGGACGGTGCCGCCTTGACGCCCTTGCCGACCACGTCGACCAAGACCAGGTCGAGCTGCCCAGTCTCCTGGTCTAGGTCGGCGACCATGAAGTCTCCGGCGTAGCCCACGCCGAAGGCGGCCACCATCGCGCTCTGTGCGCGCCATCCTGCCGGGAGGGGTGGCACCGTCCCCCGGGCGTTGAGGCGGTCTCGGAGGTCGGCGAGCAACGCGGAGCTCAGCGGGGACGGAAGTCCGCTGCGCTGCCGGCTGGCTGCGTACAGCACGAGACAGACGCTCAGGCCGAAGAAGAGCAGGGCCAAGTGACGAGTGCCCTCAACCGAGTCCTGCGTGAAAAGGGCGAGCATGGCGGCCGCAGAGACCGCGATCGCGAGCCAGAGCAGCGGTCCGAAGCGAAGCAGCATCGCGCCGATCAGGAGCCACAAGAAGTATCCGGCCAAGGGAAACAAGTCATAGCTCTGCAACGAGATCGCCAACGACGCGGCGACGAGGAGGACCATGACGGCGAGCACCTGATACTGGCTGCGACGGGTGCCCGTTCGCCATCCGTCGGCGATGTTGCGCAGGCTGGGCACGGATGAAACCTAGGCCATGGGGGCGCGCGAGGAGCGCCTTTCCACAGCGCCTCACCCCCAAGGGGTAAGCACATCGTGGAAGCCGTGCACGCCAAGCGGTCCAACGACGTCGCACCGCACCCGACCGACCCGGCGGACGCCGTGTGGCTGCAAGACTGCCCCCATGCCCGAAGGAGTTGTCGACGTCCTGGGCGAGCCCTGGCTGGCAGAGACCATCGGGCTCCCGCCGGATGATGAAGGCCCCGTCGTGGCCACGCTGGTCAGCCGACGCGCGGAAAGGCGGACTGGCCGCGCGGTCCTGCACATCCATGGCTTCGCCGACTACTTCTTCCACACCGAGTACGCGCAGTGGTGGCTCGACCGTGGCTATGACTTCTACGCCCTCGACCTGCGCAAGTACGGCCGCTCCATTCGGCCGCACCAGACACCGACCTACGTGGACGACTTGCACGAGTACTTCACCGAGATCGATTTGGCCTGGTGGCGGATCGTCGAGCGGGACGGGCACGACCATGTGGTCGTCTCCGCGCACTCGACCGGAGGCCTGACCGGCTCGCTCTGGGCTGACGCCCGCCAACCTGACGAACTCGTCGGGCTGGTGCTGAACTCGCCCTGGTTCGACCTACAGGGAGCGCCATGGATGCGCACCAGGGCGGCCACCACGGCACTCGACCGTGTGGGGCGCACGCACCCACTCCGGGAGATCCCGCGGACCGTCGACGGGTTCTACGGCCGCAGCCTGCACCGCGAGTACGAGGGCGAGTGGGACTTCGACCTGACCTGGAAGCCCGTGGAGTCGTTTCCGGTCAGAGCCGGTTGGTTGCGGGCGGTCCGCCAGGCGCACGCCGAGCTGCACGCAGGGCTGTCGGTGCTGTGTCCCGTGCTCGTGCTGACGTCGGCGGCCACCGTCCGACCAGCCGAACTCAACGATGACGTTCACTCGCACGACGTCGTGCTCGACGTGCCACAGATCCGAAAGTGGGCGACGTCCGTTGGGCCCCACGTGACCTACGTGGCGATCGACGGCGCCCGCCACGACGTCGTGCTTTCGCGACAGCCGGTTCGCGATCGGGTCTACGTCGAGCTCGAGCGCTGGATGGACGCCTACGTGCCGGCTGTCAGCGGCTCGCCGCCGTAGCGCTCACGCCACACGAAGTCTTCAACTGGATTCCGGCGTAGTCGGGTGAGCTGTTTCACCGGTCGTCCGAGTGGCACGACCGCGGCGAGCGCGAACGTGGGCGGCACGCCCAGCAGTTCCTGGACGGCGGGTTCTTCGGCGGCCGCCATGGTGGTGATGGTGCCGCCGAAGCCCTCGTTGCGCGCGGCGAGGAGCGTGTTCCACACCAGCGGGTAGACCGAAGCACCACTGATCACGCCGACCCGGTCGAGGTCTTGGTCCATGGACGCCACCACCGCTAGGTCGACGAAGAACACCAGCACCGCGCCGGCAGTCAGCACCGGACGCGTGAACTGCTCGGGCACCTCGGTCGCGGCGATCTCAGTCGCGGTCGGACCAGGCGGATTCACGCTGTTCCACGGCGACTCCCCCGCCCGCACCTGAGCGATGTAGCGGCGCACAGCAGGTTCGTTCAGTCGGGCCAGCGCGGCACGCGTGTCGGGGTCTCGGACCACCACCACGTGGGTGCCCTGCCGGTTGCCTCCGCTGGGGGCGAACCTGGCCTGTTCGAGGATCCGGTACAGCACGTCGTCGGGCAGCGGGTCGTCGGTGAATTCCCTCACCGCCGCGGTGGTTCGCATGACGTCGTAGAGATCCATCCGACCACCGTCTCACGCGATGCTCTACGGTCTGTGACATGAACCCTGTGACCGGACTCTCACTCGGCCGCATCGGCGTCGGCGTTGCCTCGATCGTGAAGCCCGACCTCGTGCAATCAAGGATGGGCATCACGTCCAGCTCCCCCGTGCTGACCCAGTGGTTCGGCAACCGCGAGATCGCCCTCGGCCTGGCAACCCTGCTGGCGAGTGGTGGGTCGCGCCGCACGCTGGTGCTGATCGGGATGGCGGTCGACGCTGCCGATGCGGCAACTGCCTACCGGGCGGTCGAGGCCGAGTCGATCCCTCGTGCCAGTGGGCTCGCGGGCGTCGCTGTGGCTGCCGGGGCCGTGGTGGGCGGCCTGTTGGGCATGCGCGTCAAGAAGCGCGTGTCCGCGAAGTCGAAGAGGTCGAAGAAGTCGAACGCGTAACAGCGGCCCTGTCCGGGTGACGGCTGACTACTCAGTCGGCCTTACCCATTGCTCGCCAGACCCAGGTGCAGCAGTCTGTCGAGCATGACCGAACAGCCTCCTCCTCCCCCGCCCGGTGGCTACGGCGCGCCCGTGCCGCCTTCGCCCACTGCTGGCCTTCCTCGGCCCGCCGAGCTGATCGAGCGCTTCCTTGCTCGACTGATCGACGGCATCCTCGTCGGCGTTGTCTTCGGGATCCTCGCTGGCATCGGCAGCGCCCTGTTCCTGCGCGGCTTCGTGTACTCGACCGGCGAGTACTTCCTTTACTGGGCATTCGTCTCGCTCGTGTCGGTCGGCGTCACCATGGCCTACTACGGTTACCTCGAGTCGACCCAGGGAGCCACGCTTGGAAAGTCGCTGCTCAAGCTCAAGGTGGTCGGCCCCGACGGTGTCAGCAACCCGACCATGGAGCAGTCGTTGCGCCGCAACGCCTTCTACCTGTTGCAGCTGGCCTTCATCGTGCCGATCGTGGGCACGTTGTTCGGTGGGCTCGCCCAGTTGGCTGCGGTCATCTACATCGCCGTCACGATCAGCAACGACCCGGTCAAGCGTCAGGGTTGGCACGACAAGTTCGCCGGCGGCACCCAGGTGCTCAAGGTCGGCTGAGCCGGGTGGGGTGGAGCCTCACCGCAGCAGGAACGTCGCGAGGGCGACGACTCCCACGAGCACGATGACCGCGCGCAGCGCGGACTGCGGGAGTCGTCGCCCCACGCGCGCCCCCAACACTCCCCCCAGCACCGAGCCGCCAGCGAGCAGCGCGACGATCCTCCAGTCGACGTCGGCCACCGCGATGAAGATCAGACCAGCGACGGCGTTCACCGAGGCGGCCAGCACGTTCTTCACGGCATTGCTGTGTTGCAGTGACTGGCTGAGCCCGATGCCGAGAACCCCCATCAAGAGCACGCCTTGCGCTGCCCCGAAGTAGCCGCCGTACACACCCGTCACGAGCACCGCCGGCCAGATCCAGCGGGCGTCGCGGCCCACGGGAGCATCAGACGCGGCCGTGCGAGCAGCCACCCAAACCGAGAGTCGGGGTTGGAACACGACCAGCAACAATCCCACCGCGATGAGCGCCGGGACGATGGCCTCGAATGCGCCTTCGGGCAGCACGAGCAGCAGGACCGCCCCTGCGATGCCGCCCAGCAGCGAGGCGGACAGCAAGCGCAGGGTGCGCCGGCCCTGTCCGCGTAGTTCGGCTCGATAGCCGATCGCGCCGGCCACCGATCCGGGAACCAGACCGATGTTGTTCGACACGTTCGCGGTCACCGGTGGCACGCCAAACGCCAGCAGCGTAGGAAAGGTCACCAAGGTGCCCGATCCGACGATCGTGTTGATGCCACCCGCGGCGAAGCCAGCGACGGCGATCGCGATCGCTTCGAGCAGAGTCACCGGCCGATCACTCGGACGGCGGCTCCGGGGCAGCCGGAGTGGCGCCTCCGCCACCCGGCCCAGCAGCCTCCTGGGCAGCTGCGATTGCTTCCTGCACAGCCTTCGTCGTGTCGGCGGTACCGGTGCCTGCCGATCCTCTCGAGGTCTGGGGCTCGCTCGCGCCCATGTCGACCCGCGTGCGCGGACCGTCGACCTCGGTCGGGATCCCCTTGAGCTCGTTCATCGTCGAGCCCAGGCCCTCCAGCGCCCGACCAATCTCACTCGGGACGATCCAGACCTTGTTGGCGTCGCCCTCCGCGATCTTCGGCATCATCTGGAGGTACTGGTAGGCCAGCAGCGACTGGTCAGGACGACCGTCGTGGATGGCCTGGAACACCGTCTGGATCGCTTGGCCCTCTCCCTGAGCACGCAGGATCTGGGCCTCACGATCGGCCTCGGCACGCAGGATGTTGGACTCGCGGTCACCCTCGGCCATCAAGATGGCCGACTGCTTCTGGCCCTCGGCGGTCAGGATGGCCGACTGTCGCTGGCCTTCTGCAGTCAAGATCAGGGCGCGCTTGTCGCGGTCTGCGCGCATCTGCTTCTCCATCGCGTCCTTGATCGACGGCGGCGGGTCGATGCCCTTGATCTCGACCCGGTTGACGCGAATTCCCCACTTGCCGGTCGCCTCGTCGAGCACTCCGCGTAGCCCGTGGTTGATCTCCTCACGACTGGTGAGCGTCTGCTCGAGGTCCATGCCGCCGACGATGTTGCGCAGCGTCGTCATCGTGAGCTGCTCGACCGCCTGGGTGTAGTTGGCGATCTCGTAGGTGGCGGCTACCGGGTCGGTCACCTGGAAGTAGATGACCGTGTCGATCGAGACCACGAGGTTGTCCTCGGTGATCACCGGCTGGGGCGGGAAGCTGACAACTTGCTCCCGCAGGTCGATCTGATACCTGACCCGGTCGATGAAAGGCACCACGATGTTGAGCCCGGCCGGCAGGGTCTGCTTGTACTTGCCGAACCGTTCGACGATGCCGGCCCTCGCCTGCGGCACGATGCGCACCGTCTTGGCGAGCAGCACGACCACGAACAGCAGAACCAGACCCAGCAGGATCAGGATGGCCACGAGATTCTCCTCCATTGAAGGTGGTGATCAGGCTTCGAGCGTCGGAACGGGGTGCACGTAGGCCGTCGCGCCGCGGATCTGCAGCACCTCGACCGTCTGGCCGGGGGCGATGGTGATGGTGTCGTCGTAAGGGGCGGCCGACCAGATCTCACCGCCGAGCCTGACCCGCCCTGATGCGAGGCCCGAAAGCTCCTCGGTGACGACGCCGCGCTGTCCGACCAGCTTGTCGTGCCCCTGGGTGAGTGTGGGACCGGCGTGCAGGCGCCTGGCCATCGACGGCCGCACGAAGGCGAGCATTCCGACGGCAGCGCCGGCCCCCACGAGGGCTTGGAGCAAGAACGGTGCGCCGATGAGCGCTGTGATCATTCCGGCGGCCGCTCCGACCGCGAGCATGATCAGTACGAGGTCGAGGCTGAGCATCTCGGCGCCGGCCAGGACGACTGCGGCGGCGAGCCAAGCGCTCCACAGGTTGTCGCTGAGCCAGTCCATGACCCGACTCTACTCAGTGCCGGTCAACGGTGCCGGGTGCGGCGACGCGCGGCCCAACGGCCGTCCTCGTGACTCAACGCCAGCGGCATTCCGAACGTCGCCGACAGTGCCGACTCGGTGAGGACGTCGTCGAGGTCTCCTGCGGCGACGACCCGGCCCTGGCGCAGCAGCAGAGCGTGGGTGAAGCCCGGGGGGATCTCCTCCACGTGGTGAGAGACGAGCACCGTGGCCGGTGAGTCGGGGTCGTAGGCGAGTACCGAGAGCGTCGAGACGAGGTCTTCGCGACCGCCGAGGTCGAGGCCCGCTGCGGGCTCGTCGAGGAGCAGGAGCTCAGGGTCGGTCATCAGGGCGCGAGCCACCTGCACGCGCTTGCGCTCGCCCTCGCTCAGGGTGCCGAACGTGCGTTCGGCGAGGTGCTGCACTCCTACCTCGATGAGAAGGTCTTCGGCGCGGCGGTGGTCGAGACGGTCGTAGTCCTCACGCCAGCGTCCGACCACGCCGTAGGCCGCGGAGAGCACGATGTCGCGCACCAGTTCGCCGCGCGGGATCCGGTCGGCCAAGGCTGCGCTGGTCAAACCGATGCGTGGTCGGAGGTCGAAAACATCCACCGAACCGAGCAGTTCACCGAGCACTCCAGCGGCGCCGGAGGTGGGATGCATCTGGGCCGACGCGATCTGCAGCAGCGTGGTCTTGCCGGCACCGTTCGGCCCGAGGATTACCCACCGTTCGCCGTCCCTGACGACCCACGTCACGCGGTCGAGGAGCACCGCCTGGCCACGGCGCACCGACACGTCAGCGAACTCGAGGACGGCTGGCACGGTGCCCACCCTAGTCACGCATCACCTGGCTATCGTCGACCCCCGTGACCAGTCACCTCTCCCCAGCGATGCGGCTCGCGTGGTGGGGCACTGCCTGGCTGCGCGGCGTGATCGGTCCTGACGACCTGCTTGATGCAGTGCTCGGCGACGACGTGTCCCACGTTGTCGTGGGGTCGGGCGGGCTCCTCCAAGCGCTGGTCGCTGTGCGCTCCTCTGGAGCGACTGGCTTCGGCCTGGCACTCCCGGTCGAGGGAGACCTGGTCGGCCTCGGCGGGCCCCACGAGTTCAATCACGCCGCGATCGAGGCGCACGAGGCTGTCGTGGCCGTCGGAGCCGAGCACGGACTGGTGCCGAACGTGGTTGGACCAACGGTCGAGTGGCACGCGTTTGCCGCGTACCGACGTCAGTTGCCCGATGTCGGGGAGGCTGACCGCGATCTGCGATCGGTGCTGCTGACATCGGCCGACGCCTTGGCTGCGCTCGACGTCGCACGCTGGCGTCCCGAGGTCGCCGACCGGCTGTTGAACCTGCGACACCGCATACCGGTGATCCCAGCCCCCGGGGTCCCTACCCGCTGTGTCGACCTCGCTGCGCGGGGTCTGCAGGCGCTCGAGATCGCCGAGCTCGCCAGCGAGGACGACGGCGGCGCGATCACGGCGCTGGAAGCAGACCGTCGGCGCCAGGCCTTGACCCCCATCGCGCGCGCGGGACGGCGCGCCCTGGTGGCCGCGTTCTCCCCCGAGGTCTGGCCGCCAGACTGACGACCCGAGGGCGGACGGGCCCCGAGTCGGCGCACGTTTACGCCGACTCGGCGCCGTCTCTGCCTCACCGATAGCCTCGCGGCGATGAATGACGCGACGCCGGACACCCTCTTGATCACCCTGAGCGGCAAGGACCGCCCGGGCGTGACCTCCATGGTGTTCGCCACCTTGGCCGCGGCGGCCGTGGAAGTTGTCGACCTCGAGCAGATCATCCTGCGCGGCCGGCTGATCCTCGGAGTGCTGGTGACAGCCCCGCGGGACGTGAAGCGACTGACCAGCGCCATCGAGACAACCGCCGGCGCGCTCGGCATGCAGGTCGAGGTCGAGCGCGGTACCGGCGACAATCTCTCCCGCGGCGAGGGACGCTCGCACGTGACCGTGATCGGCAACCCGCTGCGTGCGAGCTCGATGGCCGCCATCGCCGGCCGGATCGCCGACACCGGCGGCAACATCGACCGCATCGAACGGATGGCTCGATATCCGGTCACCGCCATCGACCTCCACGTCTCGGGCACCGACCCCGACGCCTTGCGCACGGTGCTTGCGGTCGAGGCCGCCGGCCAGGGCATCGACGTCGCGGTGCAACCGGCCAATCTCTTGCGCCGCGGCATGCGGCTGATCGTCATGGACGTCGACTCGACCCTGATCCAGGGCGAGGTGATCGAGATGCTCGCGGCGCATGCGGGTCATGAGGCCGAGGTTGCGGCCATCACCGCCGCGGCCATGCGCGGCGAGCTCGACTTCGAGCAGTCACTGCGCCAGCGCGTGCGGCGCCTCGCGGGTCTCGACGTGGCAGCGCTCGACCGGGTGTACGAGGACATCGTGATCACCCCCGGAGCACGGACGATGGTGCGCACCTTGCGCCGGCTCGGCTATCGGTTCGCCATCGTGTCCGGTGGCTTCAGCCAGATCACCGACCGGCTGGCCGCCGATCTGGGCATTCACTTCGCCCGCGCCAACGAGCTCGAAGTGGTCGATGGTCGCCTGACCGGGGAGATCGTTGGCGAAGTGGTCGACCGAGCTGGCAAGGCACGTGCCCTGCGGGAGTTCGCCGAGAAGGTCGGGGTGTCTGAAGCGGCAACGATCGCGATCGGCGACGGCGCCAACGACCTCGACATGCTCAACGCGGCCGGACTCGGCATCGCCTACAACGCCCGACCGGTCGTGCAGGAGGCTGCGGATACGTCGGTCAACGTGCCCTACCTCGACACGATCCTCTATCTCCTGGGCATCTCTCGCGAGGAGATCGAGGCGGCCGATGCCGAGGCCGGCATCGTCACGCCAGCGCCTCCTGTGTGAGCTCGACCCGCTCCCCGAATCCGGGGGTCAGAGGCACGGCCTTCAATCCGGTGGAGAGCGCGGCCTGACGGAAACGCTGCGGGGGCGAGACGAACAGACGCTGGTGGTTGCCCGGCCGTAGCCGCCGCAACCAGAGTGGCCAGAACGTCCCGTAGTGCACCGCGAGAGCCCACCGGGCCCCGACCTGGGCGACGGCCGCCACGGCCTC
>JBAUWM010000163.1:0-1763 GCA_049583775.1 Nocardioides sp. | reverse complement strand
CCCCGGAGGCCATCTCGGCGCTGGCCCGGCGCCGTCCCGATGTGGAGGTCGGCCTCGACGAGGCCGAGCCGCCCGAGGCGATGGCGGCGGTCGTGGCTGGGAATGCTGATCTCGCACTGGTCTTCGGCTACGACGGTCCGCCCGAGGGGTTGGGTGCCCTCGTGTGGCTGGGTCTGCTCGACGAGCCGGTGCACCTCGTGCTGCCGCCCGGGCACCGGTCGGTGACCCGGCTGGCTGACCTGGCCGACGCCAGCTGGATCGGCGGCTGCGTGCGGTGTCGCGGTCACCTGGTCGACTGCTGCGCAGACGCCGGGTTCGTGCCCGTCATCCGACACACGACCGATGACTACGTGGTGGTGCAGAACCTCGTGGCGCGAGGCTTGGGGGTCACCGTGCTCCCGGCCTCAGCGATCGCCGCCTACCGGCACGCCGACGTGCAGGTGGTCGACCTGCCTGCGCTCGGACGTCGCCATGTCGGGCTCGCTCATCGGCCCGGTGCTGACGTCGTGCCAGCGACCGCCGCGCTGATCGCCGAGATCAGCACCGCCGCTCGCGCTCAGGGGTGACCGGCGAAGATGCGCCCATGAGGTTCGAGCTGAGGCACGAGATCAGGATCGATCGGCCGATCGAGGAGGTCTTCGCGGTGCTGGCCCGGCCCGAACACCTCGAACGGGTCATTCGGCTGTCGCCGATGGCTACACGATTCGCGTTGCTCGGGACCACGTCAGGATCGATGCCCAGCGTGACGGTTGCCGACTTCGAGTTCGGTGAGCGGGTGCGGATGCTGCGCGGCCTCTACACCGCGGAGTTCACGATGCGCGGCGAGCAGACCATCGACGCCGAGGCGCACCGGGTCGACTACCGCACCCGCTCGACCGGCGGCGCGTCGATCGCGGTGCACAAGGTGCGCACATTCGACACCGTCGAAGGCGGCACGCGGGTCACCGAAGTGGTTTCAGGTGAGGCTCCTCCGGGGCTGCACTGGATCGCCCGCCGCAGTGCGCGGACCGCACACCTCGACCACATGGGCCGCTACCCAGACCTGTTCGTCGGCCGACGAGCCTGAGTTTTCGAAGTCGGTGCGCACGTCGGGAACAAGTCGGGTTGGCGGCTGGTTGAGCCATCTGACAGACTTGAGTCATTCGGACTCAACTTGTCTGACTCAGTAGACACCAACTCAGCAGATCATCGCTGAATCACACGGAGGAACCCACCATGGCACGTGCTGTCGGAATCGATCTTGGAACGACCAACAGCGTCGTTGCGGTCCTCGAGGGTGGCGAGCCCACGGTCATCGCCAACGCCGAGGGCGCACGCACGACCCCCTCGGTGGTCGCGTTCGCGAAGTCCGGAGAGGTGCTCGTCGGCGAGGTCGCCAAGCGCCAGGCCGTCACCAACGTCGACCGCACGATCCGCTCGGTCAAGCGCCACATGGGCACTGACTGGAAGCAGGCGATCGACGACAAGGACTTCACCCCCCAGCAGATCAGCGCCTTCGTGCTGCAGAAGCTCAAGCGCGACGCTGAGGCCTACCTCGGTGAGACCGTCACCGACGCCGTGATCACGGTGCCGGCCTACTTCTCCGACTCGCAGCGCCAGGCCACCAAGGAGGCCGGCGAGATCGCCGGCCTCAACGTGCAGCGCATCGTCAACGAGCCCACCGCGGCGGCGTTGGCCTACGGCCTGGACAAGGGTGACGACCAGACCATCCTCGTCTTCGACCTCGGTGGCGGCACGTTCGACGTGTCCCTGCTCGAGATCGG
>JBAUWM010000162.1:0-1827 GCA_049583775.1 Nocardioides sp. | reverse complement strand
GGTGGTAGCCGTAGCGGCCCGCGTGCAGCACCTGGAGCGCGATCGCGCCACCCTCCTCGTGCACGGCTGCGGTGACGTCGCGGTGCCGCATGGCGTGCAGCCGGCTCGACATCTCCGAGGCCAACGGCTTGAGCCAGCCGCGCTTGTTGGGGGAGTATCCGCCGGTGATGATCAGGCCGACACCACCGCGCGCCCGCTCGGCGTAGTAGGCGCCCAGCTCGTCGAGGTGGCGAGCGCTGTCTTCCAGGCCGGTGTGCATCGACCCCATCACCACCCGGTTGCGCAGGGTGAGTGAGCCGAGCGTGATTGGCTCGAGCAGGTGGGGATAGGTGGCGTTGCTGTTCATCGGTGTGCCTCCAAGTACTCGGTGAGCCACGTGATCCACGTCTGCTCCATGAGGATGCCGCCGCGCAGCACCAGGTAGTGGTCGAGATCGATCCCGCTCAACGAGCGGGTGTTGGGGTAGTCGCGCAAGCTGAGCTGCTCGTAGTGGGCCAGCCGCAGGTGGTGATCGGCGAGGTTGGTCTCGACCACCGCGAGCACTGCGGCCCGGTCGCCGAACGATGCGCCACGCAGCTTCAGTGCAAGCTCGCTGCGCAGTCCCGAGTTCGCGGTCGGCTGGGCGAGCCAGTCGGCCAAGGCCTCCTCGCCGAGCGCCGTGACGGTGTAGCGCTTCTTGGTGGGCCGCGCGTCCTGCGGCACCTCGGTCGCCTCGACCCAGCCGTCGCCGTCCATCCGCCCCAGCACGCGGTAGATCTGTTGGTGGGTGGCGCTCCAGAAGTAGCCGATCGACCGCTCGAACCTGCGGGCCAGCTCGAGCCCGGATGCCGGCTGCTCGCGCAAGGCGATCAGGAGGGCGTGCTCGAGGGCCATGGCGCGATGGTGCCACCCTATGCAACGAGTTGCAACCTGCGGGAAGGCCACCTCTCGAACGCCCGCGCCGCGCGGTCGGTTGAGCCCTACGATCTGCTCATGTCGAACCCCCGCTTGCGTGCCCTGACCCTGCTCGCCCCCCTGCTCCTCGCCGCCTCTGCTTGCGCCTCTGAGGCCGGCGATGACACCCCGGCCACCACGACGGCGGCGACGGCTGCTGACTGCGTCGCCGACGTCACGCTCACCACGCCCGACACCCTCACGATCGGCACCGACTCGCCGGCCTACGAGCCGTGGTTCACCGAGAACGATCCGACCACCGGCGAGGGCTTCGAGTCGGCGGTGGCCTACGCCGTTGCCGAGCGGCTCGGGTTCGACGCCGCCGACGTCGCGTGGACCAAGGTGCGCTTCAACACCTCCTTCGCCCCCGGGCCGAAGGAGTTCGACTTCGACATCAACCAGATCTCGATCACCCCGGCTCGAGCCAAGGCGGTCGACTTCACTGACGGCTACTACTCGGCGTCGCAAGCGGTCATCGCGTTGAACGGCTCGGCCGCGGCCGCCGCGACCAGCCTGGCCGACCTGGCCGGACTCCGGCTCGGTGCCCAGACCGGCACGACGTCACTGACCGCGATCCGCGACGTCATCCAGCCCGACGCCGAGCCGTCGGTCTTCCAAGACACCAACGCTGCCAAGCAGGCGCTCCAGAACGACCAGATCGATGCCGTCCTCGCCGATCTGCCCAGCGCCTTCTACATCACGGCAGTCGAGATCCCGAAGAGCACGATCGTCGGGCAGTTCCAGCCCGAGACCGGCGCGCAGGAGGAGTTCGGCATGCTCCTGGCCAAAGGCAGCGAGCTGACGCCGTGCGTGAACCTCGCTCTGGCCGAGCTCGTCGACGACGGCTCACTCGCTGAGCTCGAGCAGACCTGGCTCTCCGACACGGTGAACGTG
>JBAUWM010000161.1:0-2655 GCA_049583775.1 Nocardioides sp. | reverse complement strand
GACGGACTGCGCGTCGACCACCCCGACGGGTTGCGGGACCCGGCGGGCTACCTCGACGACCTGGCCACGCTGACCCGCGACGCCTACGTGCTCGTGGAGAAGATCCTCGAGCCCGGCGAGGTGCTGCTCGATTGGTGGGCCACGGCCGGCACCACCGGCTACGACGCGCTCGGGCTCATCGACCGCGTGCTGACCGACCCCGACGGCGTCGCCCGACTCCCGCATCCCGGCCACGACTGGCACGACCTCGTGCACTCCACGAAACGGGCGGTGGCCGACGGCCTGCTGTGCTCCGAGGTGCGTCGGATCGTGCGCGAGCTGCCCGCCGACGTCGTCGACGGCCAAGGCCTGCCGGGCGAGGTGCTCGGCGAGGCCGACCACCTCGAGGACGCCGTCGCCGAGCTGCTGGCGTGCTTCCCGGTCTACCGCAGCTACCTCCCCGAGGGGCGGGAGCACCTCGAGCAAGCCATGACCGCCGCCCGGACCAGGCGCCCCGACCTGTCCTCCACCTTCGACCATCTCCTGCCCGTGCTGGAGGACTCCCGCCAACCGGCTGCCCTCAGGTTCCAGCAGACGAGTGGGGCGGTGATGGCCAAGGGCGTGGAGGACTGTGCGTTCTACCGCTACTCGCGGCTGACCTCCCTGACCGAGGTGGGCGGTGACCCCAGCGAGCTCGCCGTGTCGGTCGAGCAGTTCCACGAGGCCATGGCCCGCCGACACGACCAGAGACCCCACGCGATGACAGCCACCTCGACCCACGACACCAAACGGGCCGAGGACGTCCGTGCACGCATCACCGTGCTTGCCGAGGTGCCCGACCTGTGGGCCGACGCCCTCGAGCGACTCACGCGACTGGCTCCAGCGCCCGACCCCGCCTTCGCTTCCTTGCTCTGGCAGGCCGTGCTGGGCGCTTGGGACTCTCAGGACGACGACCTTCGCGCGCGCCTGCACGCCTACGCCGAGAAGGCGATGCGCGAGGCCGGCGATCGCACCACCTGGACCTCGCCCGACCCGGAGTTCGAGACGGCGATCCACCGCGCGGTCGACACCGCGTTCGACTCCGAGGAGGTGCGGGACGTGCTGACCGGGCTGCTGGACGCGACGGTCGTGCCTGGCTGGTCGAACTCGCTGTCGGCCAAGCTGGTCGCGCTGACCATGCCGGGCGTGCCCGACGTCTACCAGGGTTCGGAGCTGTGGGAGCAGTCGCTGGTCGACCCCGACAACCGGCGTCCGGTCGACTTCGACCTGCGTGCCCGCCTGCTCGCTGACGCCGACCTGCCACACCCCGCCTCCACCAAGCTGCTCGTCACCGCCACGGCGCTCCGGCTGCGGCGCGACCGACCCGAGCTGTTCGGCGACTACTCCCCCCTGTCGTTGGTGGGCGACGCTGCCGACCACGCCCTGGCGTTCGACCGTGGCGGTGCGATCACCGTGGCGACTCGGCTGCCAGTCGGGCTCGCTGCCCGCGGCGGATGGGGCGACACCGCGGTGCGTCTGCCGAGCGGCGCGTGGCGCGACGTCCTGACGGACCGTCCGACCGACGGCTTGCTCGCCGAGCTGCTCGCCGTGCACCCGGTAGCCCTGTTGGTGCGGGACGACGCATGAGGTTCGACGTGTGGGCACCGCGAGCGAAGCGGCTCCGGCTCCTGGCCGACGGCGCCGAGGTCGAGATGACGGCAACGGCTGACGACTGGTGGGCGGTCGAGGTCGACGCCAGCGGTGAGGTCGACTACGGCTACCTGATCGACGACGGCGACCAGCCGCGTCCCGACCCGCGGTCGCGGCGTCAGCCCGACGGCGTCCACGGCCTCTCGCGCACGTTCGACCCAGCTGACTTCACATGGACCGACCAGGGCTGGACCGGACGTCAGCTCGCGGGCGCTGTCATCTACGAGCTGCACCTGGGCACCTTCACCCCCGAGGGCACCCTCGACGCAGCGCTCAGCCGCCTCGACCACCTGCGCTCGATCGGTGTCGACTTCGTCGAGCTGATGCCGGTGAACTCGTTCAACGGCCAGTACAACTGGGGCTACGACGGCGTGTGCTGGTTCGCCGTCGACGAGACGTACGGCGGGCCCGAGGCCTACCAGCGCTTCGTCGACGGCTGTCACGCTGCCGGCCTCGGCGTGATCCAGGACGTCGTCTACAACCACCTCGGGCCGTCCGGCAACTACCTGCCGGAGTTCGGGCCGTACCTCAAGCAGGGTCGCAACACCTGGGGTGACCTGGTGAACCTCGACGGCGAGGGCTCGGCCGAGGTGCGCCGCTACATCGTCGACAACGCGTTGATGTGGTTGCGCGACTACCACGTCGACGGGCTCCGGCTCGATGCCGTGCACGCCCTGCACGACGAGTCAGCCACGCACCTGCTCGAGGAGATGGCGATCGAGGTGGCCGCTCTGTCGGCCCACCGACGGGTGCCGCTGACGCTGATCGCTGAGAGCGACCTCAACGACCCGGTGCTGATCACCCCGCGCGAGGCCGGCGGCTACGGCCTCGACGCCCAGTGGAGCGACGACTTCCACCATGCCGTGCACGTGGCCCTGACCGGGGAGACCACCGGCTACTACGCCGACTTCGAACCGCTCGCGGCGCTGGCCAAGGTGTGTGAGCGCGGGTTCTTCCACGACGGCACCTTCAGCTCGTTCCGCGACC
>JBAUWM010000160.1:0-6529 GCA_049583775.1 Nocardioides sp. | reverse complement strand
CCAATGCACACCCCTGCCCAACGGAAGCATCATCTGGCGCAGCCCCCACAGACTCTGGCGCACCGTCAACCACACCGGCACCCGACACATGGACAGCCGAGTCGAACAAGCTCTCAGCCAGCTGCTCCACGAGTATCGCGACCGATGAAACCGAGCAGGCGGGTCTGCACGTCGTCGTCGTCCGGCACCGGTACCGCCGGCCCGTACTGACCCGAAGAACGCAGCAGCTCCTCGAACGGCACCATCCCGGCCAGCAGCTCCGCGCACGCCTCGGGGTCGAGCCGCTCGTCCTGTCCCGTGGCGCGGGCGAGATCCCACGTATGCATGAAGACATCGGTCGAGTAGAACCGGTCGACTGCCTCAGCGAGCGGCATCTCCCCCACCATCGGGTGAGAGAACAGCGTGGCTGCCGCCTCTGGTCCGTCGAGCAACCGTTGCACCGCCTCGGCCTGCACCAGCCAGGCGCCGACCGGGTCGTCCGCCGGTGAGGGACCTCGATCCAGATCGACGCCGGTGCCACTCGCCAGAAACCCGGGGAACCACTCGACCAAGTGACCGACCACGTCACGCGCGCGCCATTCGGCGACCGGCGCCGGCGCATCCCAGTCGGTCGTCCCCGTCACTCGCTCGGTGAACGCCGCCGCGATCGCGCGATGACGCTCTGCCGGTTTGGTGGGAAGGCTCATGCCGCTCCCCCACCGACCAGGCGGTCCGGCTTCGCGTTGGCCATCTGACGTTCCTTCATGGTTTCTCCTCGTCGCACGGTGTCAACCAGGTAGTTGACGTTCCTTGGCAGTAATGGGGAACACATCCGGAGCCACTACCGCCGTCTGGCGCTCAGGTCTACCTTCCGAACATGGTTCAGTTCGGACTTCGAGGCGCGGTCGGCGTGTTCGGCGCGCTCCTCCTTCTCACCACGTCGCCCGCCCCGGCGATGGCCGACGACTTTGTACCGACCGCCGACGTCTTCGCCAAGGTCAACAGCGTGCGGGCGCTGTGGCACCTGCCGCCACTGGCCGTCGATCCCGAGATGACGCAGGGCTGCCGCAACCACGTCGACTACCTGCACCTGAACGGCACCGGCGAGTTCCACGACGAGACGCCCGGAAAGCCCGGCTACACAGCGATTGGTGAGAAGGCCGCCCAGCGTTCCAACGGGGGCTTCGACTTCTGGGAGGCCAACCGCACCGACTGGGTCTACTCGGCGCCAGCGCACCGATGGGGCTCACTGAGCCCGATGCCCCTCGCGGCAGGGCTGGCACAACGCAAGGAGGGAGCGAACTCCTACACCTGCGAGTGGCTGTCGAGCTTCGATGACGAGGACAAGGTGAATGTGCGCGTCACCAGCGACCCGAAGCCGTGGGTGCTGCCCTACGACGGCATGACGGACGTTCGCAGCTGGGAACGTGCCTCAGAGATTCCGAGCACACCCGCCCACGACGTCGGCTTCGCTGCCCCAGGCTCGGGACCCATGCTGACCGGCTACCACGTTTTCTTCTACCACGACAGCCTCCAGAACGGCGGCGGCCAGCCAACGTATGTGTCGGCGATCTGCCGATCGGCCCTGCTTGGACCCGGTGGTCAGCCGGTGGTGTCGAAGGCGCTGGTCCGCGGAATCCTCGTGCCTCGCGACCCGTACCTCAATGGCGGCACGTACACCGCGCTCGGAACTCACACCGACGCGCCATTCGACTGGGCCAAGCCGACGACGGCCGACTGCGGCGGCTTCCAAGCCGCCTCGAAGGCCAGTTTCACCGTCGAGCCACGTCGACCGGCCACCGAACTGCTGCAGCTCAGTGACGTCGTGATGAAGGATGGCGCGCCGACGTTCGTGCGTGGCATCGACCGCGACATGGACCTGACCGACGGCACGATCACCTACCGTTTCAGCGCTCCCGGCCAGACCAGCTTCGAGTGGAACATGAGCGACTGGTGGTCCGCCTCACAGCACCGGGAGAACCTTCCCGGCCTGCTCGACTTCAACGGCAAGTCCCTCACGGTGACGATGACGAACAAGCGTCTCGACATCGGGCCCAACTGTTGGGGACCGATGACCGTGAGCCGCACCTACACCAGGGTTTCGGCGACCCAGTTCACGGCAACTCCGGCGGTCTACGACGTGCCGGTCGACGCCTGCTCTGCTCCGCCAGCCCTCACCAGCGCGAGCCCGACCACCGGGGCGCCCGGCACGATCGTCACGATTGCCGGAACCGGGCTGGAGGATGCCACCCGCGTGACGTTCGGCGGGATCGCTGCCAGCCACTGGCGGCAGGTAGGCACGGGGCTCGCCGTCACCGTGCCCGCCGGTGCTGCCTCCGGACCGATCGGGGTCACCACCCCGACGGGTACCGCGTCGACGCTCACCTTCTCGGCGCTTCCCAATGACTCCGCGGCCCCGGACACCCGGATCGATCTCGCCCCGCCTGCTGCCACGACCTACTCCACGGCGTCGGTTCAGTTCGCCAGCACAGAAGGCGGTGGCGGCTTCCGCTGCTCCCTCGATGGCGCGACGCCTACGGCCTGCGCCTCGCCATGGGTTGCCGAGAACCTGCCCGATGGAGGCCACCAACTCTCGATCACGGCCGTTGACGCCGCCGGCCTCGCCGATCCGAGCCCGGCAGTCGTCCAGTTCACGACGGGCAGTGACACGCCGGTCGCTGGCTGCGGAGGGGTAATCCTGCGCAAGTCCGGCGGCCACCTCGACCTCAGCACCCGCAAACTCACCCTGGCCTCGATCGGGGTCGGACAACCCTGCTCGTTCGTCGTCACCGTCAGCGCCCAGGTTGGCTCGAAGCTGCGCGTGCTGCTGAACAAGAACGGCAGCGCCGAGCCCGGGCGGCCGTTCTCCGTCACCGGCGTCATCAGCCGTTCGAACGCAACCCGACTGGAGGACCGGCGCAAGGTCACCGCGACCATCGCCGTACGTGCCCAGGGTCAGTCGCTCGCTCAGCGGCCGATCACCGTGCAGATCAAGCCGTGAGCAACCTTCAGTAACGCCCAGGCACCTCGACGTCGAGGGGGTTCGGCAGTCCTGCCCGGTAAAGCCCGGCGTCGACGAGCTTGACCGGCTCCATTGCCGGGTTCGTCCAGAGCTTGAAGATCTCAGCGGGTGCCGCCCTCGAACCGGCCGCCGCGCAGAGTGCGTTCGTGGCCGCTCTGGCCGACTCGTTGGCGCCCTCCATCGTGGCTAGATCGATGTTGGTACGCACGAAGTCGCCGGAGAGAAACAGATTGGGAATGCTGGTGAACGCGTCCGGACGGTTCACCCACGACTCCGCGGTATTGACCAGAAGGGGGGTCGCGTTGCGGTTGACCTTGCGCGCCGAGTCCCACGAGATGCCTGGGTCGAGGAACCAGGAATGGACGATGTCGTTCGGGAGGTGCTCAGCAGCTGTGTGGTGCTGCTTGATCTGCGCCCACACCTCCTGCGCGATCTCCTCACGGGTGCACCGCTTGGCCGGCTTGTCGAACAAGATGCCTGGGGCATCCCAGTTGGAGATATCGACGGAGAGGCAGTCGACGGCCTTGCCGTCGCCGTAGTCGGCCGCGAAGTCGCGGTCTTTCCAGAACTGGGCTTGAGTCAGCGCCGTCAGGGCCCATGGCGCGTCGATGAAGGTGATGTGGCCACGCACGATGTCGACGCGTCGCTTCAAGTAGTACTGGATGCCAACCATCCAGTCGGTGCGCAACTTGTTCAGACTCTCGAGGGCCGGATCGGCCCGCAGCACGCCGGCGCTCAGGTAACGACGCAGGCGCTCGACCGGCATGGCGCTGACGAACCAGTCCGCTTCGACGCGACGACGATGCCCGCGGCCGTCGACCACCCACGCGGCAGCGACGCGGCCGTTCTTCATCTCGAACCTGGCCAGCCCATGTCCCTCCACGAAACGGACGCCTCGTTTGCGCAGCAGCTTCATCCAAGGCCGGATCCACGCCTCATCGGTGGGCAGGTCAAGCACCCGGTCGATCTCACCGTCGGCCCCGGCACCGGCTATCGCATGCACGAACGCCTCGCCCATCGTTCCGATCGTGCGCGTGCTGGCCACGGTTTCCTTCGCCGCGACCAGGTTGCGAGTCAGGCCGGCGGCCAGCACGCGTTGATAGTCGGGCGAGCGTGTCGCGGCGCCCACGAAGTCCCACCACGGCACGTTCTCCCATTGACCGAAGCGCCGCTCCTTGCTGCTGGTGAGGAAGACCAAGAGGCGTTCGACGAAGTAGGCCAGCTCATCGGGGGGAATCGCTTGACCGTTCACGTTCTCGGTCAGGTAGCGCCGCATGCCGTCGACGGTGAGCAACGCCTGCGGATCCGGTCCGATGCCAAAGACGAAGGCATCAGCTCGATCACCGCCGCGGATGAACTTGCTCGAGTCGGCGGCCACCAAGTTGTCCCAGACTCCGTTGGCTTGCTTGCCGAACGGAATGCGCCGCATCGAGTCCGGGACGCTTTGGTAGAACCCGGGGAAGAATCGGAAACCGTGCTCGCCAGGGAGGTCTTGGCGACCACCTCGAGCGGTCCCGGGAACCCCGATGCTGCGCGCCTTACCTCCCCACGCGGAGGGTTCGAAGACGGTCACCGCAAAGCCGCGCTCGATGAGTTCATGAGCTGCGGTCAGGCCGGCCATGCCGCCGCCGAGGACGACGACTCGGCGCCGACGACCTGCTGCCTGGGCGGGTGCGTCGGCACTGACACCGAGAGCCGTGGCGCCAGCCGCCACAGCACCTCCTCGGATCAGCGTGCGACGGTCGAGGTGAGGTTGGGGGTGAGATCGGGGGTGCGACACGGTGCCTCCAGGGGGTGTGTCGTGACCCTTCCACAGTTGTGCCAGGTGACGCTCACGAGCATCGCGGTCACCGCGCCTCGACGATGCGCACCAGGGTCTCGCTGGTGTGCTGGATGGCAATCCCCACAAACGGCTTCATGGCAGCCGCCATCGCCTTCCCTGCTGGGCCTCCCGGAAGCGTGTAGCTGATCCAGGCATCGACCCGGGTCCGGTTGCCGTCGAGCTCGGTGAAGGTCCATCGCTGGGTGTTGCGGATTCCCTTCACCGACGTGAGCTCCAGCAGACGGTCTTGCTCCCACGCCGTGCATCGAATGCGCGAGGTCAGTGAGATGCCGACCTTCATGACGCCGTCGTACTCAGCACCCACACCCCGCAACTGGTCGGTGACCGGGTCGATCTTGCTGAGCCCGTACATCCAGTCCTTGGTGGTGCTGAAGTCGTCGACGTACGCGAACACCTCGCTGATCGGTGCCGCAATCTCTACCTGCTGCTCGACGATCGCCACGGGCGGGAGTGTGCCACGTCAGCTCGCGGGTTGTGCCGCACGACGACGCGTGATGGCGAACCCGAAGGCAGTGGCCAGCGGGTACATCGCGATGGAGTAGACCGCCGCCGGGATGGCCACCTCGGTGCTGTCGAGCACGCTCAGCGCGATCGTCAAGGCGATCGTGGTGTTGTGGATGCCCACCTCCATCGCGCACGCCACCGACTGCTTCTCATCGAGACGGAACACCCGCGCGCCGAGGTACCCGACGCTCAAGCTGATGAGGCAGAAGATGGCCACCAGGACGCCGACCTGCTCCAGGTAGCCGCCGAGGTCCTCGCGCTCCCCCAGGATGGCACCGACCGCCACCACGACGAGCACGACGATCGAAAAGACCCGCACCGGCTTGTCGGCCCGCGCTGCGAACGTGGCCGTTCGCTCGCGCACCAGCATCCCAAGACCCACTGGCACCAGCACGATGGCCACGACCTGCGCGACCTTGCCCCACTGGAGCCCGAGGTCGCCCTCGGCGTCGAACCATCCGATCGCGAGGTTGACGACGATCGGGATCCAGATCGCGGCGAGCACCGAGTTGATCGCAGTCAACGTGATGTTGAGAGCGACGTCGCCGCGGAACAGGTGGCTGAACAGGTTGGCGGTGGTGCCGCCCGGCGAGGCCGCCAGCAACATGACGCCGACGGCGAGCAGCGGGTCAAGATCAAAGAGCAGCACCAGTCCCAGCGCGATACTCGGCAGCACCAACACCTGCAACGTCAGTGCGACCACGACCGCGCGCGGCGTCCCAGCGACGCGGCGGAAGTCGGCGACGGTCAGTGAGAGTCCGAGCCCGAACATGATGATGCCCAGGGCCACCGGGAGGCCGACGGTGATGAGTGCCGAGTCCTGCATGCGCCGGCCTTAGACGGTGCGGCCAGCAAAGGCGGCGAGGCGCTGGTAAGGGTCGGCGTTGGCCGGGGCAAGAAGGCCGTGGATCTGATCGAGACCGCGGGCGAGGATCGAGTTGCTCATCTGCACGTTCTACCCGGCTCTACGCAACGGAGTCGAGCCAGGCCGACGAATCCCCGGTTCAGAAAATGTTGCGCTCCGCGCCGTACCGGATGGATCAGGGCCGGCTGCGGATTCCTGCCGAGCGACTCGAGCCCCGCTTTGACCCCGGCCACCATCACGAAGGTCAGGAGCACCATCAACCGCGCGTCTGAGTTGATCAGAGGTCGAACGCCTCGCGGAGCGCCCTGACCTGGCT
>JBAUWM010000159.1:0-13598 GCA_049583775.1 Nocardioides sp. | reverse complement strand
GTTCGCCACCGACGTCTCGGTGCTCGACGACGCGCTGCGCGCCGAGTTCTTCGCCGCAGCTGGCGACGTCGCCTTCTCGATGGTGCAGCTCATCTGGGTCGACGACCAGTGGCCACGCCTGCGGTCGGCGCTCGACGTCCTCTTCGTTGCCGGGGGATGGCCGATGGCTGACGAACACCCCGTGCCGGATCTGTGGGGAGCGATCGAGGCGTTCATGGGCGAGGTAGCCAAGCTCGACGGGCTCGACCCGACCCTCACCGAGCTGGTGCGGCTGCGCGGCGCCCGCCAGCACGACTGCCGGCTCTGCGCGTCACGTCGCAGCATCGCGGCCATCGACGCCGGGGCCGACGATGCGATGTTCGCGGCCATCGATCGCTGGCCCGAGAGCGACCTGCCAGCCGCCACCAAAGCGGCGCTTGGCCTGGTCGACGCGATGATCTGGACGCCGTCCGCCATCCCCGCCGACGTGGTCGCTGCGGTGCATGCTCACCTCACGCCGGCCGAAGCCGTTGAGGTGGTGCTCGACGTCGTGCGTAATGCTGCCAACAAGATCGCCGTGGCCTTCCGCGCGGACGCTCCTGAGGTCGAAGGCATCCAGCTCGTGCCCTGATCCACGCCGACCCGTCCCCTATAGAAGGCGGGTCAGCGTAGATTCTCGGGCATGGGGGTCGTCGGGAGCGTTGACCGCACACAGCGGCGCTTCCGGGTGTTCGGCTTTCCACTCGCGGTGATCTACAAGTTCTTCGACGACCAGGGCAACTACCTCGCGGCCGCGATCACCTACTACGCGTTCGTCGCGATCTTCCCGTTGCTGCTGCTGGCATCATCGATCCTCGGATTCGTGCTCCAGGGAAATCCCGACCTGCAGGACGACGTGCTGAGCTCGGCGCTGCGGACCTTTCCGATCGTGGGTGACGAGCTAGGCCGGCCCCGCGGGCTGCAGGGGTCCACGGGTGCCGTGGTTGCTGGTGGACTGGCCGCCCTCTACGGTGCACTCGGTCTCGGCCAAGCCCTGCAGAATCTGATGGCCACCGCGTGGGCGGTGCCGCGCAACTCGCGCACCAACCCGGTGCTGTTGCGGCTCAAGAGCCTGCTGCTCCTGCTCTTCGCCGGGTTGTCGGTGCTGGGAATCTCGGTGCTCTCGGCCGTCGCCAGCAACACCGACGCCATGGGCGACGGGCTCAGCACCACGATCCGCGTTGTGATCCTGGTCGCCACCGTGCTGGTGGTGGGCATGGTGATGACCGTGCTGTTCAGCTTCGCCGCCCCTGGCACGCACAAGCTCTCTCGCTCGGCACCGGGCGCGTTCACGCTGGCCGTGATGTGGCAGGGGCTCCAGTTCGCCGGAACCCTCTTCGTCACCAACGTGCTGTCTGGTCCCGCCTCGTTGAACAAGACGTTCGGGTTCGTCCTCGGACTGGTCGGCATCATCTTCGTCGCGTCGGGCATGGCCGTCCTCGGCGTCGAGGTCAACGTGGTGCTGCAGCGCCGGCTCTGGCCACGTGCGCTGCTCACGCCGTTCACGGATGCTGTCGACCTCACCGAGGCTGATCGTCGGGCCTACGCGATGTACGCGCAGATGCAGCGGCACAAGGGTTTCGAGACCGTCGTGGTGCGCTTCGACGGCCGCGACGGCGACACCCACGAGATCGTGCTCGAACCCGAGCGCAGGGGACCCGACACCCGAGGATCTATCCAGGCGCACATCGACCCGGTTCCGCCGCCTACGCGGTCAGTCGATCCTTGAGGCTGGCTAGCTGGTCGTCACTGAGCCCGAGGCCGTCGCGTAGGTAGCCGTCGATGCCGCCGTAGAGCGTGTGGGCCTCGTCGATGGCGGCCCGCAAGTAGTCGAGGTCGGCGACCATCATCGGTTCGAACACCTCGACCCGGTCGGGCCCGAGATGCTCTGCGACGAGGCCGAGGTACTTCTGACGGGTGCCGTAGGAACGTTCGTTGGTGAGCAAGTAGTCAGCGTCGATGGTGGCCGCGTCGGCGCCGGCCACATGCAAGATCAACGCGGCGGTCCAGCCCGTGCGGTCTTTGCCCGCCGTGCAGTGGAACAGCTGTGGGGTCGTGCCCGCTGCTAGTTCGGCCAGCAAGGTGCCGAACGACGCGCGCGCGGCCGGGTCATTCACGAACCGTCGGTAGATCGCGAGCAGGGTTGCTCGCGTGGTCTCGGCATCGGGCAGCTCTGCCCCGGCGCCGGGAGCGATGCCTTTGACCTCAAGATGGCGCCACGTCGTCCCGGGCACCACCATGTCGGGGTGCGCCTCGACCTCGTGGTCGTCGCGCAGGTCAAAGATGTGGGTGATGCCGAGCCGTTGCAGCGAGGCGCCGTCCTCGTCGGAGAGCTGAAGCTCGTTCGACCGGAACAGGACGCCGGTGCGCAGGCGGCCGCCGTCGCCGGTGGGGTATCCGTCGCCGACCACGTCGCGGAAGTTGTCAGCCGAGGCCAGCCGGGTGAAGTCCTCGCTGAGCTGGGCGGCATCTTCGGTCGACATGGCCTCAGTCTAAAGAGGGGTCCTTTCGGTCAGATGGGGCCCTCGAAAAATGGTCACTCTGGGCCAGCCCGAAATGATCTGGTCGATGTCCGATCGGTCTGCGTAACCTGACAGGTGGCGGCACTGGGGAGCGTCGCCACCATGGGAGGGACGGTCTGCCACCGCGTTGCGGAAGTGCGGGCCTCCTGGAGTTCCTGACCGCGAGGCATTGCGGACAGGGCGACGCCGGCTCGGGCCGGCTCTCCCGCGGCAGCGGTGCGTGAGGAACGAACGCGGCGCGTGGGTCGGGGGAGGTTGAGCAAGCTCACGACCGAGGCACGAGGTCGTGAAGGCGTGTCGAAACCCGGTGAGCCGAGGGACGACGTCGTTTGGCTGCGGGGGTCTCGACGACGCTCGCTGGGGCTCGCTGCTCGACCTCCGGGGTGCGGGGGTCTCGACGACGCTCGCTGGGGCTCGCTGCTCGACCACCGGGGTGGCTGCTCGACCACCGAGGGGCCGCTACTTCTTGGGGGGTAGCGGGAAGAACATCGAGGTGCGGGCGGCGTACTCGGGGTAGCCCGGACGCTGCATCATCGTGCGCTCCAGCAGCTTGGCGCCGGTGGCATTGACGAGGAAGAAGGTCATGAACACCGGGGCCAGCACGGTGGCTAGGCCGATCGCCCAGCCGGAACCGAGACCGGCCACGAGCCACAGGCCCCACCAGACGGTCGCGTCGCCGAAGTAGTTCGGGTGACGGGTGTAGCGCCACAGGCCGGTCTCCATGACCTGGGGGCGCTGCTCCTTCGGTATCTCCTTGTACGCCGCGAGCTGCGCGTCGCCGATCGCCTCGAAGGCAAGGCCGATCAGCCACACCACCACCCCGGCGACGACCGCCCACGTGTAGTCGACGTCACTGACCGTGCCCACGGCCACCGGCGCCGAGATCACGAACAGCGCCACGCCCTGCACAGCGAACACGCGTCGCACGGCGACGGCCAGACCGACGCGGTCAAGGGTGCCGCCGAGCATCTTCTCGTAGCGAGGGTCCTCAGCTCCGGCATGCGCACCCAGCGCACGCCGCCGAATGTGCCAGGCCAGCCGGCCGCCCCAGATCGCGACGAGGCCCACCAGCAACCAGCGCCGCGACACGCAGCCCTCGTCGAGGGCGGTGGCCACCAGCGCCGTCACGACGGCTACGAGCACGAAGCCGAGCCCCCAGGTGACGTCGACGACGGCCACGCGGTTCACGCGACGCGCCGCCAGGGCCGTCACCGTCATCGCCAGCGCGATGGTGACGGCCGACGCGGCCAGGACAGAGATCAGAACGTGCGCACCCATGGGAGTGAGTGTGGCCCATCGGGGCGCACCATCAGGATCTGGTCGACCCCCATGCGTCCGTCGCGGAAGGCCATCGCTCCCCCGACGAGGTAGAGCCGCCACACGCGCACGACCTCCTCACCTACCAGCTCGGTGAGCCGCTCGATGTTCGCCTCGAAGCGCTCGAGCCAGCCGGCGACGGTGAGCACGTAGTGCTCGCGCAAGCCGTGCACGTCGCGCACCTCCAGTCCGGACTTCTCCAAGAAGGCGACCGTCTCGCCGACGGGACGCATGTACATGTCGGGGGCGATGAACGACTCGATGAAGGGTCCGCCACCGGGCCACTTGCCGGTGCGGGACATCTGCTGGATCAGCACCCGGCCGCCGGGCTTCACCGAGCGGTGCAGCACCTCGGCGTAGGTGGGGTAGTTCTTCTGGCCGACGTGCTCGCCCATCTCGATGGAGCTCACCGCGTCAAAGGTTCCCCGCTCGGGAATCTCGCGGTAGTCCTGCAACCGAATCTCGACCCGGTCTTGAAGGCCCCGCTCGCGGATCCGCTCGTCGATGAACTTCTTCTGCTCGGCCGCGATCGTGACGCCGACGACCTTGGCGCCGAAGTGCTCGGCGGCGTGCAGCGACATGGAGCCCCAACCGCAGCCGATGTCGAGCAGGGTCATGCCGGGCTCGAGTCCGAGCTTCGTGCAGACCAGCGAGAGCTTGGCGGCTTGCGCCTCGGTGAGCGGTTGCTCGGGCGAGGAGTGGTAGCCCGAGGAGTAGGCCATGTTCTCCTCGAGGATCAACGAGTAGAACTCGTTGGAGAGGTCGTAGTGGTGGCTGATCGCACGACGGTCGCGGAGCGCGCTGTGCAGCCGGCCCTTGATGTTGGCCTGCGACGCCGGTGCTGCCGGCGGGCGGCCGAAGGCGCCGAGGTCGAGCGCGGTGCGCACGGCCTTCAGCAACGCCGACGGCGCCGGGCGGGTGCCGCTGAGGCCACGCTCCTTGGCAACGGCGAACGCGTAGGTGAGCGCCTTGTCGAGGTCCCAGCCGTCCTGCTCGGGCACGTCGAGCTCACCGGTCACGTAGGCCTGCGCGGCCCCGAGCTCGCCTGGGTGCCAGAGGAGTCGGCGCACGGCGTCCGCGCTGTTCAGCACGACCAGGGGGCCGTCAACCGAGCCGGCCTCAGACCCGTCCCAGGCGCGCAGCCGCACGGGAAGCTCGCCGCCGACGAACGGGGCGACGGCAGCGGCCAGCTTCTGCGCGACGCCGGCGCCGCTCATGCCCGCGGAGGTCTGAGGCGACTGCGTCGTGGTCATGACGAGGCCTTGGTGAAGGTGAGCTGGTGGTCGCCGATGTAGCCCGAGGCGAACCCGGCCCGGGAGTACTCCAGATAGAAGTGCCACATCCGCATGAACGTGTCGTCGAAGCCGAGCGCGAGCACCTCGTCGCGCGCCTCCAGGAACGCCTCGTCCCAGAACTTCAGGGTGGGCACGTAGTGCAGACCGAGCGAGAACGGTTCCTCGAGGTGCAGGGCCGTGTGGTCGGCGGTGATCTGGTCGATCGCCTCGAGCGAAGGCAGCATGCCGCCGGGGAAGATGTACTTGTGGATCCACGTGTAGGTGTTGCGCGTGGCGAGCATCCGGTCGTGGGGCATCGTGATCGCCTGGATGCAGATCTTGCCGCCCGGCGCGAGCACCCGGTCGAGGGTCTCGAAGTAGGTGCGCCAGTACTGCCAGCCCACCGCCTCGATCATCTCGACCGACACGATCGCGTCGTAGGTGCCGGTGACGTCGCGGTAGTCGCAGATGTCGACCGAGATCTGGTCGGAGAGGCCCGCGGCAGCGATCCGCTCGTCGGCGAGCTGCTTCTGCTCCACTGAGAGCGTGAGCGTGCGCACCGTGGCGCCGCGTAGCGCGGCGCGGATGGCGAGCGCACCCCAGCCGGAACCGATCTCGAGCAGCCGGGTTCCTTCGGTGACACCGGCCTCGTCGAGCATCCGGTCGATCTTGCGGTACTGCGCGTCCTCGAGATCGCACCGTCGCGCCATCGCGGGGTCACCGTCGAACAGCGCGGCCGAGTAGCTCAGCGACGGGTCGAGGAACAGCTCGAACAGGTCGTTGGAGAGGTCGTAGTGGTGCGCGATGTTGCTCAGCGAGTTCTTCTTCGAGCTCTTGTGGCGGCTGGGCGGCCGCTTGGCCACCAGGGTGCGGAACCGCTGCAGGCGTTGGGGCACGAGGTCGCTCATCTCGGCGGCGAGCACCGAGAGGAAGCCGCCGAGGTCTTCGGCGTCCCAGGCGCCGGTGAGGTAGGCCTCACCGAAGCCGATCAGCTGGTGGCGACCTAGGCGGGCGTAGAGCTCCTCGGGTCGGTGCACCGTGGCGGCGGGTCCGCCCTTGCCGTAGGTCTGGTCGCCCACGTGCAAGGTGACGTCGAGCCGGCTGATCGCTGCGAGGAACAGGCGGCGCGCGATGCTGGCCGAGATCTTGGACCGCGGACCGGACGGGATGACGTCCAGGCCCGGCCAGCGCTCAGCCTGGGTGAGGTTCGGTGCGGAGGAAACTGCGGTCATCGGACACCCTCCTGGGTGTGTTGAGGCCGGGGGCGAAGCGGCAGGCGGCGCAGCCACAGCCAGATGCCGTGCGCGCGAATGAGCAACGACCCGCGAAGCGCCGCCGGAGCAGCCTTCAACGCGGACGTCGTGGACTTGGTGCCGACGAGGGAGGCGGTGAACCGCACGTCGTCGTCGGTGGTCAGCTCGACCACGATGTGGAGCTTGTCGTCGGGCGGCGGCACGACGAGTGAGTAGGTGCCATCGGTTCCGTGGAACGGCGAGACGTACATCGCCTTGGGGGTGGTGGCTCGGCCAGCCTCGTCGGTGTGCACGAGGTAGGCATGCCGGTCGCCGTAGGTGTTGTGCACCTCGACCACGGTGGCGGCGAGGGTTCCGGCCTCGTCGTAGCACCAGAAGACTGAGATGGGGTTGAAGCAGTAGCCGAGCGCCCGCGCCTGGGCGGCCATCACGATCGTGCCCGCGCCTACCCCGATGTCGTGCTGGGCCAGGAATGCCACCACGTTGGCCCGGATCGACGTGCTCGGGTCGCCCAAGTGGTCGCGGGCCTCGAAGCGACCGAGCACGCCGTGGTCGGGCAGGTCGTCGAGGTCGACGACCCAGGTGTGGGACTTCAGCGTGAACCGACGCTTGAACGGCGCGCGGCGGGTGTGGCTGATCGTGGTGTCGTAGACGGCAGCGGCGCGTGGCTGGGCGCCAGCCTGCGGGGCGACGGTGGGCCACTCGAGCCCCAGGGCGGTGGCGGCAGCGAGGCCGGAGCGCGCGCCGTCCTCGTGGAAACCCCAGCCGTGGTAGGCCCCAGCGAACACGACACGCTCGCTGTTGATCTCGGGCAGACGGGCTTGGGCGGCCACTGACGTCGGGTTGTAGAGGGGGTGCTCGTACGCCATTCGGTCGATGATCTTCGCGGGGTCGACGAGGTCTTCGCCCCCCAGGGTCACCAAGTAGTGGACGTCGGTGTCGAGCCGCTGCAAGCGGGTGAGGTCATAGGTCACGACGACGCCGTCGTCGGTCGGACGCGGCACGTCGACACCGGGGCGTCGGAAGTTCCACGACGCCCAGGCATCAGTTGCCTCGGGCAGCAGCGAGGTGTCGGTGTGCAGCAGCGCGGTGTTGGGCGAGTAGGGCATTGCCGTCAGCAGCTCGCGCTGCAGGTCGGTCGGCTCGGCCAGCATCGACAACGCCTGGCCCGGGTGAGTGGCAATGACGACGGCGTCGTAGCTGCCGACATGGCCGTTGCTGTCGGTGATCTCCACGCCCGTCGCGGTCTCGAGCACCGAGGTGACCTTCGCGCCAGTGCGTACGTCGGGAATCAGCGCACCGATCCGGGTCACGTAGGAGCGGGATCCGCCGGTAACGGTGCGCCACTGGGGTGAGCCGAAGATACCGAGCATGCCGTGGTGCTCGAGGAACGTGAACAGGTAGCGAGCCGGGTAGTCGAGGGACACCTCGGGCTCGCACGACCAGACGCAGGCCACGACCGGCTCCATGAAGTGCCGGATGAAGTAGGCGCTGAAGCGGCCTTCGGCGAGGAACTCTCGCAACGTGCGAGTGTCGGTCTCCACCTCGAGCAACGCCTTGGCCCGCCGGTGGAAGCGCGGGATCTCGGCCAGCATCGCCAGGTAGCGCGGCTTGCGCAGGTTGGCCGACGTCGGGAACAGCCCGGCCCGGCCGAGCGCGCCGGCCCACTCGAGGTCGCTGTCGTCGTCGACGATCGACATCGACATCTCTGAGGGCTGCGTGGCCACCCCGAGCTCGGCGAACATGCGCAGCAGCACGGGGTAGGTGCGGGGGTTGTGCACGATGAAGCCGGTGTCGATCGCCAACGTGGCGTCGCTCCCAGAATTCGACTCGGTCACCAGGTGTGTGTCGGCGTGGCCGCCGAGCCGGTCGTCGGCCTCGTAGAGGGTGACGTGGGCGGTTCGCGAGGCGACGTAGGCAGCAGTCAGCCCCGCGACGCCGGAACCGACGATCGCGATGTGTTGCATGACGTCACGCCTCGGGGAACTGGACCTGCGTCACGACGGCCTCGAGGTTGGGACGGGTGGGCTCGGCGCCAGCCTTCTCGATCGTGACACCGATACCGCTGGCGTCGGCCGCGCTGCCCTCGAGCAGGACCGTGGTGCTGCCTCCGGCCATCTGGCCGGCGGGCACGAACGTGTCGCCGTTCTTGATCAGCCACAACTCATAGGTGTGACCGTCGGGGGCGGCAGGCATGTCGTTGGTGACGACGACGGCGGCGTCGAGCGACTTCGACCGCACCACCGTGAGCTCGGTGCCATCGACGGTGTGCTTCTGGCGCTCGGCGTCGTCGGCGCGGAGCACCAGCTCGCTGGCCGTGAGCTGGCTCTGGGACGCGCCGTCGTCGAACGGGTCGATGATCGTGGCGCCGACGCCACCGATGGCGATCAGCGCTGCCGCTGCAGCCACCAGGGCCGGGAACCGGCGTCGGTTCGAGGGCATCGGGAGGGTGGAGACCATCGGAGCGAGGGGGCGGACGGTGGCGATCTCGGCCAGTACGGCGGCACGAAGGTGCGCCGGCGGGGTGACCGCGACGGTGGTCGACGTGAGGCTTGCGGCCTCCCGCAACGAGGCGACTTCGGCCGTGCAGTCGCTGCACCCGGCGAGGTGCCGCTCGAACTGCAGTTGCTCGAACTCGTCGAGTGCATCAACGGCGTAGGCCCCGGACAGGGCGTGGATGTCGTTGCTCATCGGGTACCTCCTCGACTCGTGTGCGGATGAATTGTTCGGGTGGGGGTGATGTGATCCGGGGTCATGTCCCCACTCCCATCGTGTCGCGCAACCGTATGAGTCCATCGCGGATGCGGGTTTTTGCTGTGCCGACGGGGAGGTTGAGAATTCCCGCCACTTCTGTATGTGTGTAGCCGCCGAAGTATGCGAGCTCGATTGCCTCGCGCTGCACGTCAGTCAGGCTGGCTAGGGCATTGCGTACCCGCCTGGCTTCCATCGCTGCTTGTGCGGCGTCGGCGGTCGAGTCGTGGTCGATCGTCTGGTTCTGCTGGTTGTACGTGGTGTCGCGGCGGGTGGACGCTTCGGCTGACCGAACCCGGTCGACCGACTTGCGGTGACAGATCGTCATCAGCCACGAGAGGGCGCTGCCCCGCTCGGAGTCGAACCGGCTCGCGGTGCGCCACACCTCGAGGAACGCCTCTTGGGTGACCTCTTCGGCTTGGGCCGGGTCGCGAACCACCCGGACTGCCAGTCCGTAGACCCGTGAGGACGTCGCGTCGTAGAGCTCAGCGAACGCCTGCTGGTCACCTCGCGCCGAGCGACGCAGTAGCTCTGCAAGCACTTCACCCGCTGAGAGGCCGGGCGCCACCGGCACCCCCACGAGGGGGGAGCCGGTGGGCTCGGTGTGGATCGGTTCCATGGAACTGATCCTCTCTCGTCTGTGTTTCTTTAGCGAACGTTGGTTGAAACGGTCACTTGACGTCGGCGCCCAGGAGCACCTTGTCGATGACGTAGACGGTCGCGTTGGCGGTGGGGATGTTGCCGCAGATGACGGTGGCGGTCACGGTGCCGTCGGAGACGGTCATGCCCGACTCGTCGCCCTCGATGGTGAGGGTGTCACCGTTGAGGGTGTCCTGCTCGCCGGCCACGGCGGCCGGGTCGTTGTTCGACCCGAGCACGTGGTGGGTGAGGATCTGCGCCAGCGGGCTGGTCTGCGGGCTGTCCGCTTCCTCCACGCCGTTGACCAGGTCGGTCACGGCGTCGCCGAGCTCGCCGAAGGCCGGGTCGTACGGAGCGAAGACCGTGAGGGCCTCGGCAGCGTTGAGCGTGTCACCGAGCTCGGTGGCGCCGACAGCGGCGACGAGCGTGGTCAGCAGCGGGTTGGTGCCAGCGGCGGTTCCGACCGGGTCGGAGGCCATGCCAACGAACGAGCCGTCACCCTCGGTGGGGATCTCCGAGCAGCCGGCGCCGAAGGTCTGAGCCTGCGGGTCAGCGGCCTGGTCGTCGGTGTTCGAGGAGTTCTCGGCTGAATTGTTGCTGGGCTCGTCGGCGTCGTCGCCGCAAGCGGCGAGGGTCATCGAGAGTGCAAGAACGGCGGCGGCAGCTGCGCTGCGACGGCCGAAGGTGTGGAGCTTCATGGAGGTGGTGCCTTCCTTTGAATGAGTGACGGGTGTTATTCGGAATGCTCGCCAACCCGGATGGGTGGGCCCTGCAAATAACTGGGCCATTAACTGGCCATTAACTGGGGCATTAACTGGCCACTAACTGGCCGTTAACTTGGCCACTAACTGGCCTCAAACTGGTTCAGCTAGCGGTGATGAACAGCGTGTGGATGCCGCTGGAACCCTCGGGAAAGGGCTCAGCGCGCACGTCGGTCTGGGTGGTGCCGTCGTTGGTCGTGGCGCGGGCCTTGATCGTGTGCGTTCCGGCCTTGGGGGTCCACGGGAGGTACCACTGGCGCCAGTAGACGTTGCCGACGTCCGGTCCGAGCATCGCGTCGGTCCAGGCGCCACCGTCGATCTGGATCTGGACGGTGTCGACGCCGCCATCGTTCTGCGCCCAGGCCACGCCGCCGAGGAGGTTCTCCTTGCCGGCGGGGATCTCTTGGAGCGCCTTCAGCGTGTCGATCCGTGCCGAAGGCTTGATCGGGGCATCGGTCGCCCAGGTCTTCCTCGTCCAGTACGCCTCTTGATCGGCATACGTGGTCAAAGTGAGCTTGGTGAGCCACTTGGTGGCGCTGATGAAGCCGTAGAGACCCGGGATGACCATCCGCACGGGGAATCCGTGCTCACGGGGCAGCTGGACACCGTTCATCCCCACGGCGAGCAGGGCGTCGCGACCGTCGGTGGCCAGGTCGAGAGGCGTGCTGATCGTCATGCCGTCGAAGTCGGTCTGCAGGATCTGGTCGGCCGTGGTGCCGACGCCGGCCCGGTCCAGGATGTCCTTCAGGGGGACACCGAGCCAGCGGGCGCCGCCGACGTACTTGCCCCCGACGCTGTTGGAGACGCAGGTCAGGGTGATGTCACGCTCGACCATCGGCATTTCGAGCAGCTCGTCGAAGCTGATCGAGAGCTTGTTCTCGACGTCGCCGTCGACGGTCAGGGTCCACCCGTTGCTGGAGACCACGGGCGTGTCGAGCCGGGTGTCGACGCGATAGAAGTTGGCGTTGCTGATCTGCAGCGGCGTGATGCCCGGCACGGTCTTCTCGAGCCCGACGGGGAGAGCGCCGGCTGCCTCGCCCGCGGCGGGAGCCGGCAGGGCGATGTCTTCGGGGCGTGCCCGGAGGCTGCCGATCCACTTACCGGCTCCGCCGAACACGGCGGCTGCTCCGGCTAGGGCGCCCATCCCGATCAGGATCGTGCGACGCGTGGGAGGGGTCTCGCTGGCCCCGCTAGCTGCCGCGACTTCGGCCTCGGCCTTGGCTACCTCCACCGTCGACTTGGCGCGGGGGTCGATGGGCAGGCCGCGAGCAGTACGGTCGAGCCACCAGAGAGCCGCGGCGCCGGTGATGGCGGTGAGGATGCCGGGGACGGCGTCCAGCATCTCGGCGTTCGGGCGGGTCAACGCGGCCAGGGTGGCGGCGGCCACGAGCGCGAGCAGCACGCCGACGCCGAGGCGGAAGCTGCGACGGGTGAGGATGCCGCCGATCATGGCGAGCACCAGGGCGCCGGCCATGACCGAGCCGACCAGCACGACCTTGTCGAGGTTGCCGTTCTCGGTCTCGAAGGCCTTGATGGCCCACTCCTTGACGCTCACGGGCGTGGCGTCGATGACGGTGGAGCCGACCGCGAGCACGGGCGAGGAGTCGGGGTTGAGCAACGAGGCGCTCAGGTGCCCCACCGCCATGCCCGTCAGCGTCGCGAGGAGGCCGAACAGGGCATAGAGACGTCGGGACAGCATGATCATCATTCGTCGCCGACCCCCTGACGGATGGGTGCGGCAAGATGACGGGCATGGCTTCAGACACCCCCGACGAGCTCGTCCACTACGCCGTCGAAGGCGCGGTCGCGACGATCACGCTCGATTCGCAGCACAACCGCAACGCCCTGTCGCGCCAACTGGTGACCGAACTGAGCGAGGCGATCACGCGCGCCGACCAGGACCCCTCGGTGGGGGTGGTGCTGTTGACCTCGCAGGGGCGG
Source organism: Nocardioides sp. (assembly GCA_049583775.1). Classification (GTDB taxonomy): domain Bacteria; phylum Actinomycetota; class Actinomycetes; order Propionibacteriales; family Nocardioidaceae; genus Nocardioides. The sequence continues at coordinate 1,122 of JBAUWM010000159.1, read as the reverse complement.
GTCTTCTGCTCCGGCGCCGACCTCTCCGAGGCCTCGACGGTGCCGATGGAGGAAGGTGGGCGGGCGATCGCGACGCTGCAGCGCCAGATCGTCTCGGCGAGCAAGCCCGTCGTGGTCAAGCTGGCCGGGCCGGTGCGCGCCGGGGGAACCGGGATCGTCGCGGCGGCCGACGTCGTGATCGCGGCCGACGACGCCTCGTTCGCCCTGACCGAGGTGAAGCTCGGTCTGACGCCGGCGATCATCTCGCTGACGGTGCTGCCTCGGATGACGTCGCGGGCGGCGGCTTACACGTTCTTGAGCGGCGAGGTGTTCCACGGTCCGGCGGCGGCCGAGATGGGCCTCATCACCCGATCGGTACCCGCCGACGAGCTCGATGCCGCCGTGGCGCAGGTCTGCGCCGAGCTGGCCAGCGGCGCCCCGCAAGGACTGCGCGAGACCAAGGCACTGCTCGCAGCCGAGCTGCTTCCCCGCTTCGACGAGCGCACCGACGACCTCATCGCGCTCAGCGCCAGGCTCTTCGGATCCGATGAAGCACGCGAGGCGATGACGGCGTTCCTGTCGCGCAGCCGGTAGCGATCCCCGGCGAGCCGGGGAACGCTCCGCTTCTCGGCCAAAACTTCAGCCGAGAAGCGGAGCGATTGCCCGAGAGGTGTGAGTCGTGTGACCGGGGTCGCTTTCCATGGACAGTTCTGGAAAGTGGTCGGCCGGGGCCCAGCCACTTTGTAGAGTGGAGAACTTGCCACGACGGTGTGAAGGGGCAGCACGAGTGACGGATGAGCAGTCCGAGCGGGAGATCGCGCACGAGCAGGCGTTCGTCGACCGCGTCTACGCCCAGCTCGAGCACGCGGGCGTGGCCGCCCAGCAGCTGGCCAAGGAGGGTCACTCACGTGGCCGGCTCGGTCACGAAGGTGGCTTGGTCGAGCGTGACGCGATGGTTTTCCAGGCCGCGAAGCGGATCGCCCAGCTCGACGCCGCCCACGAGGGGCTGGTGTTCGGCCGCCTCGACCTGACCGACGACGTCGACCCCGAGCCGCGCTACGTCGGCCGGATCGGCCTGCGCGACGCCAACCGCGACTCGTTGCTCATCGATTGGCGTGCCCCGGCGGCCGCCGTGTTCTACCA
>JBAUWM010000158.1:0-2299 GCA_049583775.1 Nocardioides sp. | reverse complement strand
AGACCAACCAGGCGGCCGCCGCCGAGGTGGGCAGTCGGGATGCCGGGCGAGCCGGCGGTGACAGCGGTGCGCAAGGCGGCCACCCGCAGGTCGTGCTCATCGCGGGGGGCAGGTGTCCCCGTGGCGTGCGTGAGGCGATCAAGGACGTGCGGCAACAGCAACGCAGCCAGGCCCCACAGGCCGAGCAGCACCATCGCGTAGTGCAGTCCGTGCGCGAACATGCTCGCGCCGACCACGGTCGACATAGAAGTCACCGCGACCCACCCCTCCCAAAGTGGTTCGCCACGCCGCCCTCCCCGACCGCGTGTCCTGGTGGCACCTTAGAACTCTGTTGTGACCACGGGCACGGTTTTTCCCAGGTCTCTCCAGTTGGGGCCGATCGATGACCTGTTGTGACTACTGGGTGAGATCGGCCAGCGCCGCCGGGTGGGCCAAAGTTCGGCGAAGTTGAGTGGAACAGACTCAACTTCACGCTCGTTGTTCTCACTGACAGACTCGGCACGACCCGCAGGAGAGCCAACCCATGAGCCAGTTCGGAGCAGACAAGTTCACCACCCGTAGCCGGGAGGCGATCGAGGCCGCGCAACTGTCGGCCGTCAGCCAGGGCAACAACGCCACCGAGCCGATTCACGTGCTCGCGGCCCTGCTCAAGGACGCCGACGGCACCGCCCCCGCCCTGGTCAGCAAGGCGGGCGTCGACCCAGCAACGTTGCGCGCGCAGGCCGACCGCGAAATCTCTGCACTGCCGAGCGCCAGTGGCGCCACCGTGCAGCAACCGGCTGCCTCGCCGGCACTGACCCGCGTGCTGGCAGGCGCACTCGACCTCGCGGGTTCGATGAAGGACGACTACGTCGCGACCGAGCACCTCCTGATCGCGATAGCCGGCAGCGAGTCGAGCGCCCAGAAGGTGCTGGCCGACGCTGGCCTCACCGAGGCCGGGCTCCGTGAGGGGCTCACCGCCGTGCGCGGCACCAGGCGGGTGACCAGCCAAGACGCCGAGTCGACCTACGAGGCGCTCGAGAAGTACTCCATCGACCTGACTCGCTCGGCCGAAGAGGGCCGGCTCGACCCGGTGATCGGACGCGACGCCGAGATCCGTCGCGTCATCCAGGTGCTGAGTCGTCGCACCAAGAACAACCCGGTGCTCATCGGCGAACCCGGCGTCGGCAAGACCGCCGTCGTCGAAGGGCTCGCCCAGCGAGTCATCGACGGCGACGTGCCCGACTCCCTCAAGGGCCGCCGCGTGCTCAGCCTCGACCTGGCCGCGATGGTCGCCGGTGCCAAGTACCGCGGCGAGTTCGAGGAGCGGCTCAAGGCTGTGCTCGAGGAGATCAAAGACGCCGGCGGCCAGATCATCACCTTCATCGACGAGTTGCACACGGTGGTCGGCGCCGGTGCTGGCGGCGACTCGGCCATGGACGCCGGCAACATGCTCAAGCCGATGCTCGCGCGCGGCGAGCTGCACATGATCGGCGCGACCACGCTCGACGAGTACCGCGAGCGGATCGAGAAGGACCCTGCCTTGGAGCGCAGGTTCCAGCAGGTCTTCGTCGGCGAGCCGACGGTCGCAGACACCATCCAGATCCTGCGCGGCATCCAGGAGAAGTACGAGGCTCACCACGGGGTGCGGATCACCGACGCCGCCCTGGTTGCGGCGGCGACGCTCTCCGACCGCTACATCACGGGTCGGCAATTGCCCGACAAGGCGATCGACCTCATCGACGAGGCGGCGTCCCGGTTGCGGATGGAGATCGAGTCATCGCCCGAAGAGATCGACCAGCTGCGACGCCAGGTCGACCGGCTGAAGATGGAGGAGTTCGCCCTCAACCGTGAGAGCGACGATGCCTCCAAGGAGCGGTTGGTGCGCCTGCGGTCCGAGCTGGCCGACCGTGAGGAAGACCTGCGGGCCCTCGAAGCCAGGTGGGAGCAGGAGAAGTCGACCCTCGAGGGTGAAGGCGAGCTGCGCCGCAGACTGGACGCCGTCCGTGTGCAGGCCGACAAGCTGATGCGCGAGGGCAAGCTCGACGAGGCCAGCGAGATCCTCTACGGCAAGATCCCCGAGCTCGAGAAGTCGCTCGCCGCGGCCGCAGCTGCGTCGGCTGACAGTGACGCCTCCGGTGCCGCCGAACCGTTGGTGGGTGAGCAGGTCGGTGCCGAACAGATCGCCGACGTGGTCGAGGCCTGGACCGGTATTCCGACCGGGCGGATGCTCGAGGGCGAGACCGCCAAGCTGCTGCGCATGGAAGAGGTGATTGGCGAACGTCTCATCGGCCAACGCGACGCAGTCGTCGCCGTGAGC
>JBAUWM010000157.1:0-2627 GCA_049583775.1 Nocardioides sp. | reverse complement strand
CGCGACAGTGACGTCGTCGCCATCGGCCACAAGGAGAAGTACCTCCGCGGGCGCACGATTGACGAGCTGGAGACGCTGATGCGTGCCGGCGCCGAGCGAGTCGGCGTCACCGGCGTGCCGGCGTACCCCACTGAGGTGGCCGCGCTGTCCGCTCTCGTTGGCCAGGCGCTGCCGGGCGACGTCGTCGGGCTGATGTGCCACGCCGAGCGCCAGGAGTGCTACGACTGGATCGCCGAGCACGGTGGCACCCCCGACAGCAACGAGACGCTGGCCACCAAGGTCCGTCAATCCCGAGCCGAGTCGGCGTAGACGTACGCCGACTCAGGGTGCGCTACGCCGGTTCCAGGGGGCGGTCATGGCAGCCCAGATCGCAGCGACGATGACGATCTCGGCGACGACGTAGACCGGCCAGGGTCCGAGAACATCGAGGATCGACCCGTTGCTTGGTTTGCGCTGCAGATAGCCGTAGTTGGTGTCGGCCAGCACGTTGAACGTGTAGGCGAACACCGCCCACGCGAGCGTGACTGCGATGGCGAACCGGTACTCACGCCATCGAGGCGCCAGCCCGAGGCCCCACACCAGGAACACCGCGGCCCACACCACCAGCAGGTGGATGAACCAGTAAGCGAAGAACCGCACTTCAGGAAAGGCCTCACCGAGCGAAGGGGTGATGACGGCCTGAGTGGTGAGCACGAGGCCCCAGAAGTAGGTGAGCGCGACGGCGCGTCTGTCGCGCGTCCACAACGCGACGGCGGCAGCGATCCAGGCCAGGTCGCTGAGGTGGAAGGGAAGCGAGACCCCGAGTTCGAAGTTGGTCGCCACGTCGTAGATCTGGGTGGGTACGTGCACCACCGGGATGGCGATCGCCGCTGTGCGGCTGACCACGCGAGAGTCGGTGCGGCGCTCCCACCGGCCGATCAACGCGACGACGGGAAGCCCGATCACGCACAAGGTCAGCATCGTGATGTGCGCTGTGCCGAAGTTCTCCATTGCCTCCGCCTCAGACGTCGCCTGGGTCGACGTGGTGCCCCGGCGCACCGATATCGAGATCGCCCTCCACCACCAAGGCGACCAGACCCGTCACCGACCGGGTCTCATGACTCTCACCTGGCTCCCACACCGCCGCCTGACCCGGCCCGAGAACGGCCGAGTCGCCGTCGGCGCCCGACACCAGGGCGTCACCTACCAGCACCGCGAGGAGCTGGCGTCCGGCGGCAGGGTGGCGGCCGATCACGCCGCCAGCCCGGACCCGCACAGTGACCAGGTGCGCGTCGGCAGTGATGCCGAACGCGCCGACCTGAAATCCCTCGCTGCCGTGCGTATCGAGAGAACGGTGCGGCACGCCGGCCAGGTCGAGCACACGCACGGGCCTGTCAGCTCTCGGTCGGTGGAGCGAAGTCGGGGTCAGCCGCGGGAGCATCGGCGGAGTACCCCGCCCCAGCCTGGGCCTGCGACGACCAGGTCTCGAGCTCACTCATCACCGACGCGTGCTCATCGACGCAGATCACCACGAGGTCGCCGCGGTTGGCCCGAGACATCGCGTGCCTCACGGCCTCGATCTCGTCGAGGACAACCTCGACCTGCTTGCAGCGTGCGCCCGCCTCGATCTGGCTGCGCACCCCCTCGTCGACCAGACCCGCCACCTCACCCGGCTGTCGTCCTCGCGGCTTGGCGTCCTCGCGCACGATCACGACGTCGAAGTGCTGGGCGGCGATCTCCCCGAGCTCGCGCATGTCCTGGTCGCGTCGGTCACCGGCAGTGGCGATGACACCGATCCGCGAGGGCCTCGTGAGGCCGTGCGTGGACTCCATCGAGTCGCCCTGCCGGTCGACAAAGTCGCCGAGCATCTTCATGCCCGGGGCGTTGTGGCAGTAGTCGATGATCACGTTGACGCCGTTGACCTCGACCTCGTTGAGGCGTCCCGGGGCCAGGTAGTAGTTGGTCGAGAACGTGCGCAGACCCTGCCTGATGTCGTGCAGGGGCGCACCAGCCGCGAAGGCAGCGGCCGCTGCGGCGAGGGCGTTCTGCACGTTCATCCGGGCTCGACCGCTGAACGTCGACGGCAACAAGTGGGTCCAGGCCAGCTGCATCTCGCGCGGGCCGTGCTTGACCACGATCATCTCGCCGCGCTCGCTCGGGTTCAGCACCAGCGCCTTGCCGCCGCGACGGCAGTGGGCGTCGATCATCTCTCGCGTCTCCGAGCCCGGCTCGTCCATCGAGAACCACACGACCTGGCCTGAGCACCGACGCCGCATCTCGCGCACCAGCGGGTCATCGGCATTGAGGACGGCGTGACCGTCACGGGGCACCGCCTCGACGAGAACGGCCTTCACGTCGGCGAGCTGCTCGACGGTGTCGATGCCGCGCAGACCCAAGTGGTCGGGCTGCACGTTGAGCACCACCGCGACGTCGTTGCGCTCGTAGCCGAGGCCTTCGCGCAGGATGCCGCCGCGAGCCACCTCGAACACCGCGAAGTCGACGCGCGGGTTCTGGAGCACCATGCGAGCCGACCGCGGGCCAGAGGCGTCTGAGCGGATCAGCAGTCGCTCGTCGATGACGACGCCGTCGGTCGATGTCATGCCGACCTTGCGGCCCATGCCCTTGAAGATGTGGCTGATCATCCGCGA
>JBAUWM010000156.1:0-2217 GCA_049583775.1 Nocardioides sp. | reverse complement strand
GTCCAGAGCGAGCCGGACTTGTCGAAACGCTCCTCGACCACCGGCGCCGCGACCAGTGCCACCATGCCGCCATAGACGACGAACACCTGGCCAGTGATCGCGTCGGCCGCAGGCGAGGCGAGGTAGGCCACCAGCGGTGCCACGTGCTCGGGCGAATAGGGGTCGACTTCGAGGCCCGACTGGTCCTCGCCGAAGACCTGCGCGGTCATGGCGGTACGAGCCCGCGGACAGATGGCGTTGGCGCGCACGCCGATCTTGCCCAGACCACGCGCGGTCGAGAGGGTCAGCGCCGTGATGCCGGCCTTGGCTGCGGCGTAGTTCGCCTGGCCGGGCGAGCCGCCCAAGAATGCCTCGGACGCGGTGTTGATGACGTGGCCGTAGATCGGGCCCTCGGTGTCCTTCGACTTCTGCCGCCAGTACGAGGCGGCGTTGCGCGAGAGGAGGAAGTGACCGCGCAGGTGCACCTTGATGACCGCGTCGAACTCGTCGTCGCTCATGTTGAAGAGCATCCGGTCACGCGTCATGCCGGCGTTGTTGACCACGATGTCGAGCGAGCCGAAGCCGTCGACCGCTGCGGAAACCATGGCGTCCGCGGTCGAGCGCTCGGAGACGTCTCCAGCCACCACGACGGCCTCGCCGCCACGGCTGCGGATCTCCTCGGCGGCCTCGTCAGCTGCGCCGGGCAGGTCGTTGAGCACGACCTTGGCCCCAGCATCGGCCAGGGCCAACGCCTCCGCGCGGCCGAGACCGGCACCGGCGCCGGTGACGACGGCCACCAGGCCGTCGAGGTTGGTGCTACCCAGGTCTGGCATGTGGTTCTCAGTCCTCCAGGGAGATCGCCGCGCGCGGGCAGGCCGCGACGGCCCGCTTCACGTCGGCGATGTTTTCGTCAGTCGTCTCCTCGGTCTTCATGACGAGGAAATCGTCGTCATCGAGCTCGAAGACTTCAGGAGCCATCGCCTCACACAGCGCGTTGGACTCGCAGAGGTCGAAGTCGACCTTGATCTTCATGGGGGTCCCCCTTCTCGGGATGGAGCGGTCAGGAACTTTCGGACGAGTGGCCGGGAAAGACCTTGGCGGACGGATCGATCGCCACGGTCGCGTTGTTGACGGCGGTAGCCGCCTCGCCGAAGCCAACGGCGATCAGGCGTACTTTGCCCGGGTACTCGGTGATGTCGCCTGCGGAGAACACCCGCGGCAGGTTGGTCTGCATGGCCGGGTTCACCACGATGTGGCGCTTCTCGACCTCGAGGCCCCACTGCTGCAGGGGGCCGAGGTCGGCGATGAATCCGAGCGCCGCCACCACCGCCTGGCACTCGTGCGTGGTCGTCTCACCGTCGACCGTGATGTCGACCGACCCGACGGTTCCGTTGCCGTTGATGGCAGAGACCTCGGCCTTGGTGATGATCTCGACCGAGCTGTCACGCACCTGCTGCACGGTGCGTTCGTGCGCTCGGAACGCGTCGCGACGGTGCACGAGCTTGACCGACCTCGCCACCGGCTCGAGGTGGACCGCCCAGTCGAACGCGCTGTCGCCGCCGCCCACGATGATGACGTCCTTGCCGGCATAGGGCTGGAACGAGGGCACGAAGAACTCGAGGCCTCGACCGAGCCACTCGCCGCCTGCCGGCAACGGCCGAGGGCTGAACTTGCCGATACCTGCGGTGATCAGCACCGCGCCGGCGCGCACCTCGGTGCCGTCATCGAGCCCGACCACGACGCCGTCATCTGAGCTGGTCAGGGTGGAGGCGGTGCGGTCGAGCAGGTACGTCGGGTGAGCCGTGTTGGCCTGTGCCACCAGGCCCTCGACCAGCTCGCGACCCTTGACCGAGGGGAATCCCGCGACGTCGAGGATCTGCTTCTCGGGGTACATCGCGGTGATCTGGCCGCCGAGCTCGGGCAACGAGTCGACCACCGCCACGCGATGCCCGCGGAAGCCGGCGTAGTAGGCGGCGAACAGGCCGGTAGGCCCGGCGCCGATGATGAGCAGATCGGTTTCGACGATGGTGCTCGTGTCCGGATCGGTCACGGCTTCGCCAGCAGGAGTGGTCACGTGCGTGATCTTTCCTTCCGGCGCGCTGGTGTCAACGGTCCCGGCGGGCGTGGCGCCGACCGACCAGCACACAATACTGAAACGTGTTCTAGTTTCCTAGGGCTGTCCGGCGTCAGCGCGTCTGCAGGTCGGAGGCCAGCCACTCGCCATCGACCCGTTGCATG
>JBAUWM010000155.1:0-4747 GCA_049583775.1 Nocardioides sp. | reverse complement strand
GTCACGGCGGCGCGCCGGGTGCCCCCGTCGCCGCGAGCCACTGCCAGCGCCTCGACGCGTCGCGCCCGCCACAGCGAGCTGAGGCCGTACCAGGTCAGAAACGCCACGCCAGCCCACCGAACGACGTCAATCACCCAGCCGGCGTGCTCGACGACGGCCCCGATGCCGGAGACGCCGGCCACGATGAGCACGAGGTCTGACAATGCGCACACGGCCACCACGGGAGTGACGTGACGCCGCGCCAACCCCTGACGCAGCACGAACGCGTTCTGGGCGCCGATCGCGATGATGAGGCTGAGTCCGGTCACCAGACCCGCAGCGGTTGAGACGATCATGTAAGCAACGCTAGACAGGGCCGCGATGTTCAGGCCAGCGAAAGATTCGTAAGAGTCTTTAGGATTACTACATGCAGCCCCATCCCGACCAACTTGCTGCTTCGGCGGCGATCGTCGAGCAAGGCACGTTCGAGGCCGCCGCGCGTCGACTGCACGTGACCACGAGCGCGATCAGCCAGCGCATCCGAGCCCTGGAGTCAGCTGCTGGCCAGGTGCTGATCCGTCGGTCGAACCCGTGCGTGGCGACTCCTGCCGGAGAGGCGTTCGTGAGGTTGGCGCGCCAAGTCTCACTTCTCTACGAGGAGGCCGCCGGATCGCTGACCGACGACGCCGCCGCGCCAGACCTGACCGTGGCGGTCAGCGCCGATTCGCTGGCCACCTGGTTCCGCGCGGTGGTCGGTCAGACAGCCCATTGGCAGGTCGCGCTGCGGCTGCACGTGGAGGACCAGGGCTTCTCGGCCGACCTGCTGCGCCGAGGTGAGGTGCTGGCCGCAGTCACGTCTGACCCGGTGGCCGTGCAGGGGTGCGCGGTCGAGCGGCTCGGGGTGCTGCGCTATCGCCCCGCTGCTGCCCCAGCGTTCGCCGAACGCTGGAGGCACGGCCGTGGGTACGACTGGACGCGGATGCCGATGATCGTCTTCAACGACAAGGACACCCTCCAGCACGAGCTCCTGCGCGAGCGCGACGTCGGCGTGCCGTCAGTGGTGCACCGGGTTCCGACGTCGGCCGACTTCCACGAGGCGGTCCGTCTGGGGCTCGGTTGGGGCCTGCTCCCCGAGCCCCAGCTGTCCCCGGACCTCCGTGACGGCCGACTGGTGAAGCTTTCCGCCCGACAGCACCTCGACGTCGCGTTGCACTGGCAGCGTTGGCGGATCGACTCACCCGCGCTGACCCGACTCACCGATGCCGTCCGTGCGGCCTCCGCGAGCGCCCTGCGCTGAAATGGCCGCTGACCCGTCCCCCAGAGGAGACGGGTCAGCGTGAAATCAGGGCTAGAAGGCGGCCTCGTCGAGGTCCATCAGGTCGAGGGTGGTGGCCTCGGCGATGGCGCGCTCGGCGGCGATCTTGGGCAGGTTGTGCTGCGCGAAGAACTGCGCGGCTGCGACCTTGCCCTCGTAGAAGGCCTTGTCCTTGCCGGGGTCGCCGCCCAACTTCTCAAGCGCAACCTCGGCCTGACGCAGCAGCAGCCAGCCACACACGACGTCGCCGAGCACCATCAACAGGCGGCTGGTGTTGAGACCGACCTTGTAGATGTTGCGGATCTCGTCCTGGGCCGACATCAGCTCGTTGATGAGGTGACCGACCAACGCGTTGGCCTCGTCGAGAGCCGTGGCCAGAAGGGCCCGCTCGTTCTTCAGACGACCGTTACCGGCCTCGCTGTCGATGAACGACTGGATCTCGCCAGCGAGGTGGCCCAACGCCTTGCCCTGGTCCTTGACGATCTTGCGGAAGAAGAAGTCCTGGCCCTGGATGGCGGTGGTGCCCTCATACAGCGTGTCGATCTTGGCGTCGCGCACGTACTGCTCGATCGGGTACTCCTGAAGGAATCCGGAACCGCCGAACGTCTGCAGCGACTCGGTGCCGAGCAGCACCCACGATCGCTCCGAGCCATAGCCCTTGACGATGGGCAGCAACAGGTCGTTGACCGCGTGGGCGAGCTCGTAGGCTCCGTCCTTCTGGTCAGCGTGCTCGGCCAGCTGGATCTTGTCCTGCCACGACGCCGTGTAGAGCACCAGCGAACGCATCGCCTCGGAGAACGACTTCTGCACCATCAGCGAGCGACGGACGTCGGGGTGGTGCGTGATCGTCACCCGCGGGGCCGTCTTGTCGCCCGAGAGGGTCAGGTCGGAGCCCTGCTGGCGCTCCTTGGCGAACTCGAGTGCGTTGAGGTAGCCGGTCGAGAGCGTGGCGATGGCCTTGGAGCCGACCATCATCCGGGCGTTCTCGATGACCTGGAACATCTGCGCGATGCCGTTGTGCACCTCGCCGAGCAGCCAGCCCTTGGCGGGCTCGCCACCGCCGACCGACGCGTCACCGAAGGTCACCTCGCAGGTGTTGGAGACCTTGATGCCCATCTTGTGCTCGACGTTGGTGACGTAGGCGCCGTTGCGCTCGCCGGTCAACTCGCCGGTCTCGTGGTCGAAGTGGATCTTCGGCACGAGGAACAGGCTCAGGCCCTTGGTGCCGGGGCCGCCCGCGCCCTCGACGCCAACGGGGCGCGCCAGCACGAGATGCATGATGTTCTCGCTCATGTCGTGCTCGGCCGAGGTGATGAACCGCTTGACTCCCTCGATGTTCCACGAGCCGTCGTCGTTGAGTGTGGCCTTGGCGCGCCCCGCGCCGACGTCGGAGCCGGCGTCCGGCTCGGTCAGCACCATGGTGGCGCCCCACTGACGCTCAACCATGAGTTGAGCGATTCGCTTGTCGCGGTCGTTGCCGTTGCGGTGCACCACGCCTGCAAAGGCGGGCCCGGCGGCATACATCCAGATCGGGGCGTTGGCGCCGAGCACCATCTCGCCCAAGGCCCAGACCAGGCTGGAGGGAGCCGGCGTGCCGCCGAGGTCCTCGTTGATCTGCAGCCGCCAGTATTCGGAATCCATCCACGCCTGGTAGCTCTTCTTGAAGCTCTCCGGGATGGGCGCGGTGTTCGTCGTCGGGTCGAAGACGGGCGGGTTGCGGTCACTGTCCTCGAAGGAGGCAGCGAGGTCCTCGCGGGAGAGGCGCTCCACCTCGGCGAGGATCGAGCGAGCGGTCTCGCTGTCGATCTCGGCGAAGGGGCCTGTGCCCAGGATCTCGTCGCGTCCGAGCACCTCGAAGAGGTTGAACTCGATGTCGCGGAGGTTGCTCTTGTAGTGGCTCACTGACCCACCGTTCTTTCATCTCGTGGATGTGCAAGGTCCGGTGCCGCAAGGCTACCAGCCAGTAACTTAATGATAAGAGGGCTGTCGACAACACGCAAGACGGCGACGTCCTGAATGTCGCGAAACCCCAGTGCTGACAGGCAATTCGTGGCACACGTCACGTGTTCGGGGACCTGTGGGACGGGTCGTGCACCGGGTAGTGAAGGAACAGTTGGTCGAGTGAACCGATCGACTCGTCTGATTCACTAGCCTCATGCGAGTTTCCGCCAAGTCCGACTACGCGCTCCGCGCGCTGATCGAGATGGCCGGGCGGGCGGACGGGAAAGCAGTCAGCGCTGAAGAGCTCGGCAAGCTGCAGGAGATTCCTCACGGCTTTCTGCAAGCAATCCTCGCCGACCTCCGGCGCTCAGGCATCGTGATGTCGCAGCGCGGGCAATCCGGCGGTTGGCGCATGGGGCGAGCAGCGGAGCTGGTGTCGGTCGCCGACGTGATTCGAGCCGTCGACGGCCCACTGGTGTCGGTGTACGGGCTCCGTCCCGAGGCTGTCACCTACAACGAATCAGCCCAGGTGCTGCAGCACGTATGGATCGCCGCGCGCGGCTCGTTGCGCGAAGTCTTCGAGCAGGTGTCGATCCAGCAGCTGTCAGACGGCGCCCTGCCGACGTCGGTAACCACTCGCACGGCCGACGAAGACGCGTGGCAGCCGCACTGAGCTCGCGAGGTCTCAGGCCACAGCCGAGAGACGCCGCTTGAGCCTGCGTTGCTTCTTGGCGAGTTCGTCGAGCCGCAACTCGAGGCTCTCGTTGCGTCGCGCGAGCCGCTCGACCTCGGCCAAGGCCAGCACCAGCGCGCGCTCGGCTTCGTTGGCGACGTCCTCGGTCTGCGCGGTACGGGTGTCAACGGCCGCAGGCTTGAGGGCTGCGGGGTCGCCCACCACGTCGTGAGGGGTGACAGTCAGCTGCTCGGCCCACGAGCTGCCGAGCGCCTGGAGCACGCTGGTACGCGTGGCTTCGGATGCGAGGCGCGGGCGACCGTCCCGGTTCATCGCCACTCGATCGAGGGAGAGTGACGCCGTGCCGAACCCGACGACGCGGCCGAATGCCTCCCATGTTTGCGCGGGCTCGCCCGCCACGATGACATGCAGCCGCTCCGGCTTGCGGACCGCGCCCGCCCAGCGGTCGAGCACCGAGCCCAGGTCGTGCGCGGGCTCTCCCGGCACCGTCCACGCGTGGGGTGCGCGCACGGTCACGACTACGTGCACCTCGAAGCCGGCCAGGGCGTCGACGAGCAGCGCCACCTGTTCGGGCCGCGCTGCCGCCAGCAGTGGCTGGCTGAACACGAGCGTGTCGTGCCCCTTCGCTCCGCGGCGGACGATGCTGGTCCACACGCCCTCGACCTCCGACCGCCGGTAACCCCATTCGCGGTGGGTCCGCAGCATCTCCAATGCGGCGCGGAACATCTCCTCGCGCGAGCGCGCTGGCCGACGAACGCCGAGCTCGCGCAGGGCGTGACTGTGCATCTCCAGCGCGGTGTCGATGAAGTCCCCAGACC
>JBAUWM010000154.1:0-3359 GCA_049583775.1 Nocardioides sp. | reverse complement strand
GCACTGAGGCGGGTGCCGTCGCAGTCCGGACAGTTGGTGAAGGTGACCGCTCGCTCGACGAATGCGCGGATGTGCGGCTGCATCGCGTCGACGTCCTTGGCGAGGAAGGACTTCTGGATCTGCGGGATGAGTCCGAGGTAGGTGAGGTTGATGCCCTCGACCTTGATCTTGGTCGCCTCTTTGTAGAGGAGGTCGGCGAGCTCCTTCTTGGTGTACTTCTTGATCGGCTTGTCAGGGTCGAACCAGCCGCAGCCCCGAAAGATGCGGCCGTACCAGCCGTCCATCGTGTAGCCGGGGATCGTCAGAGCGCCTTCGTTGAGTGACTTGTCGACGTCATAAAGAGCACGCAGGTCGAAGTCAGTGACGGCACCTCTGCCCTCGCAGCGCGAGCACATGCCGCCGGTGACGCTGAACTCTCGGCGTTCCTTGGTGGTCGTACCGCCCTTCTCGATCGTCACCGCCCCCGCGCCGGAGATCGAGGCGACGTTGAACGAGAAGGCCTGCGGCGAACCGATCTGGGGCGTCCCCAGGCGACTGAACAGGATCCGGAGCATGGCGTTGGCGTCGGTGGCGGTGCCGACCGTCGAACGCGGATTGCTGCCCATCCGCTCCTGGTCGACGATGATCGCGGTCGTCAGCCCATCGAGCAGGTCGACCTCGGGGCGGGCCATGCTCGGCATGAAGCCCTGCACGAACGAGCTGTAGGTCTCGTTGATCATCCGTTGTGACTCCGCGGCGATGGTGCCGAAGACGAGCGAACTCTTTCCAGAGCCGGATACCCCCGTGAAGACCGTCAACCGCCGCTTGGGAATCTCTACGTCGACGCCCTGGAGATTGTTCTCCCGGGCGCCGTGGACGCGGATCAGGTCGTGTTGGTCGGCGGGGTGAGGCGCTGTCACGGGAGGCATCGTGCCACTCCAGCCCGACTCAGGACGGCCATGTGTCCGATGGCTCGGTTTGAAGCACAGCTCTGCTGGACAAGGTGAAGTGCGCGCGCCGTCGTCGTCGATGCCGATGGCACTGAACAACGGGAGTTCACATGAGGAACCTGGCCGGTGTCGTCGTGGTTGTCTGGCTGTTGATCGGGCTGCTGGCCGCGTTCCAGCGCGACTACTTCAGCGACGAACGCGAGGTGAGCTGCAAGACGACGAGTGACACGGTCCTCACGATCGTGGCCGGCCCTCTCAACTACATGGGCGTCAACCCAAAGGTCGACTGCGAGATTCCCGAGCCGTCCCGCTAAGGAACGGGTCAGTCTCCGAGGAAGACCCGAAGGGTGGACACGAAAGCTTCCGGCTGCTCGGAGTGGACCCAGTGGCCAGCACCCTTGATGGTGACCAGTCGGGTGCGGGGAAAGAGTTCGCGCATCGGGCCGTCGTCCTCAGGCCGGATGTAGTCGGAGTGCTCCCCCGCCACCCAGAGCACGGGGTGGTCGAACGGACCGACCTCGTTGGGGAAGTCGCCGATCACTGACAGTTCGGCGCGAAGCAGGTCGAGGTTGGCGTGCCACGAAAAGCCCTCTGAGCCGCTGCGCAGGTTCTGCAGCAGGAACCCGCGTACCCGTTCATCGTCCACCTGCTCGGCTAGCGCATCGTCGGCATCGCTCCGCCGTTTGAGCCTCGTGAGATCGAGGCCAGCGAGACTGTCGAGCAGGTGCTGGAACTCCCCCAGACCTGAGCGAGCGACCGGCGCAATGTCGGCGACCACGAGCCGGTCGACGAGCTCAGGATGACGCAGGGCCAGCACCATGGCCACCTTGCCGCCCATCGAGTGACCGACGACGTGCACCGGCCCGTCGTCGGCGTAGTGCTCGTGCAGCATTGCGGCCACAACGTCGGCCACCACCCGGTAGTCAACGGTTTCGGTCCAGACCGATCGCCCGTGATTGGGGAGGTCGACCAGCAGCGAGCGCAGCTCAGGCGTCAGCGCCTTGGCGATCTGGGTGAAGTTGCGACCCTGGCCGAAGAGGCCGTGCAGGAAGGCGACGCGTCGTCCTCGGTCGCCCACCTCGGTCACGTGGAGCGCGTTCGCGGCGGCCTCGTCGTTGCTCACTCAACCAACCCTAGTGAGCGAGGGCCTCGTGCGCGCTCCCCTCGCTCGTCTCGACGTCGCTTCCTCCAGCCGGGTGAGCAGCTGCCTTGATCGACTGCGTAGCGTCACGAGCGTGACCACCAGCAAGCCCAGGCCCCGACTGCCTTTGGGCACACCCGTGGGCGAGGCCTGGCCCGACCTTGTCGACACCCACCTCGACGTAGGCGGTCGACGACTACGGGTGCTGAGCGCTCCGGGGCGACACGGCCGCGGTCCCGGTCGCCCGCAATTGCTCGTGCACGGCCTCGGGGGGTCGTCGGTCACGTGGGTACAGGTGATGTCAGGGCTGGCCATCGATGGCCCCGTGGTCGCGTTGGACCTTCCTGGCTTCGGTGCGACCCCCACGCTGCCCGGCGAACCGCTCGACGTCGACGCCTACGCCGATCTCGTCATCGCTGCTGCCGATGCGCTCGGATGGAGCACCTTCACGCTGCACGGAAACTCGATGGGTGGCCTGGTCTCGCTTTTGGCAGCAGCCGCACACCCTGATCGTGTCGAGCGACTGGTGCTCGTTTCTCCGGCGCTCCCACCGCGCTCACCGTTGAGTCTCCTGGTGCCGAATCGAGCCACGTTGACCGGTATGACGCCGATCGTCTCGTCAGTCGCTTCCGCTGCGGCCCTGGGCCTGATCGGCGCGGTGCCGGAGGCTCTCGACCAACGACGCAAGCGCGCCCTACTCGGCCTTATCTTCGGCTCCCCCGACGACGTCGACCCCGCGCTCCTCTCCCTCATGGCTCGCGAGTTCGGTGAGCGCGAGGGAGTAGATGCAGCAGACCGCCGTCGCGCACTGCTGAGCTCGCTCGGGTCCATCACCTGCTCATGGATCAACCCCCGACGCGTCTGGCGAGCAATCGACGCCGTCGTGGCACCGACGATGATCCTCGGCGGGACGGCAGACGCTCTCGTTCCGGCGAGAGTGCTGCGACAGGCGCTGGAGCGACGTCCGGATTGGCAGGGGCACGTGCTCGACGATCATCGACACGCGTTGATGATGGAGGCGCCTGAGGCGTACCTCGACCTCGTCGAAAAGTGGACTCGCGGTCGCTCAGCCGCCTGAGACTGATGGCCGGCGTTTCAAAGTCAGCCGTGCCGCCCGGTGGCATTCGCTTGGAGGTCGAGCAGCGAGCGCCAGCGAGCGTCGTCGAGACCCGGTGAGCCGAGTGGCGTGGTCGTGTGCGCTGCGGGGGTCTCGACGACGCCGTCGCTCGTACCTCGCACCGACTGCTCGACCTCCGACAGGTTTCGAGGCTCGCTCCGCTCACGCCTCA
>JBAUWM010000153.1:0-8329 GCA_049583775.1 Nocardioides sp. | reverse complement strand
ACCTCGGCGCGCGGCTCGCGAGCAGCGACGACGCGCTCATTGCCGACGCGCTGACCGCGCTCGGCGCGGTGCCATCGTTCCGACCCTCGATCGATGCCTGGCACGCGGTCGCACTGCGAGTCGGTGCCGAACTGCCGACTACCCACGAATCGCTCGGCGTCCCCACGTGGCGCTACGGACACGAGCCACCGAACGTCTTCGCCACCGCGATCGCCAAGTACGTCGGCAACGCCGTGCGAGAGGCGGTGCTGCTCGAGGTGTGCAACGCGGGAATCGTGTTCCTGCCTGGCGCCGCGGGCACGGTGCAGGAGGTTTTCCAGGACGCGTGTGAGAACTACTACGCCGACGAGTCGTCGATTGCACCCATGGTGCTCGTGGGTCACGCCTACTGGACCTCGGTGCTGCCGGTCTGGCCGCTCCTTGAGTCGCTGGCCCGAGGGAGGCCGATGGCCGACCGGGTTCACCTGGCCGACACGGTGGTCGACGCCGCTGCGATCATCTCCGGCTAGCTGGTCAGCCGACCGAGGCCCAGGCCTTTCGTTCGGCGATGACCGCCCGGTAGTGCTCGATCAGTGCGTGATTGACCGACGACCACGATCGGTCCGCGACGCTGCGGCGGGCTGCTAGCCCCATCCGACGCCGCCGCAACCGGTCGACGGCGAGCAGGTCGACGTGCCGCGCCAGGTCGCTGGCGTCCCCGGGCTCGTACAGGAATCCGGCCACCTGATCAGCGACTACGTCGATCGGACCACCGGCACGCGGGGCGACGACGGGAACCCCGGAGGCCAGGGCCTCTTGCGCCGACTGGCAGTAGGTCTCGTGACGCCCGGTGTGCACGAAGACGTCGAGCGAGGCGTAGGCGGCGCCCAATTCGTCCCCATGCAGAACGCCCAGGAAGGCGGCCCCGGGCAGCATCGCGCGCAGCCGGCTCTCTTCGGGGCCTCCGCCCACGATCACCAGTGCGTAACGGGGATCGTCGTTCAGCACACGCAGGAGCTCGAGTTCCTTCTCGGGCGCCAACCGACCCACGTAGCCGACCAGCAGACGCTCGTCGTTGACTCCGAGCAACTTCGAGCGCAGTTGGTCGGAGCGCCAGACCGGGTGGAACTGCTGAAGGTCGACACCCCGTGGCCACCGGGCCGTGTTGGGGACGTCGAGCTCGATCAGCTGCGTCAGGCTTGCGGAGGACGGCGCGAGCGTGCGGTCGACCCGGGTGTGGATCCGACGTGTCAGCCGGGCCATCGCGCGGGCGCCACCAGGCACCTCGTAGCGCTCGGCGAAGCCGACCAAGTCGGTCTGGTAGATCGCGACGGTGGGAATACCGAGCTCGGCGGCCACCGTGGCCGCCTGGTACCCCAGGGTCGCGGGCGAGGCGATGTGGACGACATCCGGGCGGAAGCGCAACATCAGGGTGCGGAGTCGGCGCCGGGTCTCGAGCCCGATCTTGAAGTCCTTGTAGAACGGCAGGCTGGCTCCGCGTGCGTGCCGCACTCGAAACCCGGCGTAGGTGTCCGGGCCAGTTGGGGCCACCAGCTCAGCAGCGTGTCCCTCGGCGGCGAGATGCTCGAGCACCCTCCGCACGGAATTGGTGACCCCGTTGATCTGAGGAAGGAACGACTCGGCGACCACCATCACCCGCAACCTGTCATCGGCCGGGATCGGGGAGGAGCGGATCGGGGTAGAGCAGATCGGGAGGGATGTGGGCAGCGGGACCAGCGGAACCAGCTCAGCCATGCCCCTGACGTTAGGAAGGGATCCGGAACGGAAGCCGGTCGCGACGTTGACCCCAGGTGAACTCGCTACGTCGAGTAGAAGCCGCCGACGCCCGGCGCGGCTTACTGTGCGCACGTGAAGATCACTCGCCGAGGGCTCATCGGTTCCAGCGCGGTCATGGGTGGTGCCGCGGCGCTGCCGATCGATGCGGCAACGGCGACCAGTCCCCCGACTCCACGCGGCACCGTCGACCGAGTGTTGCGCCGCGGAAAGTCGGGCGCTGGCGGCTACGCGCGCCTCGTACGTCGAGGCGGCGAGAAGCACCGCCTGCGCACCGACCTCGGTGTGCGCGCGTCGCGCGGCCGTGCGACACGGCGCCGACCACTGACTGCGTTCGTGCAGCTCAGTGACATTCACGTGATCGACGCCCAGTCACCCCTGCGCGTGGAGTACGTCGACCGATTCGACGACCCTTCGCCCGTGCCGACCATCGGCCTCTTCGGCTCCGCGTACCGGCCGCAGGAGATGCTGAGCGCCCAGATCGCCGATGCCATGGTGCGCGAGATCAACGCCATCGGGGTGGGCCCGGTGACGGGGCGCCGCCTCGAGCTCGCCATCCAGACCGGAGACAACTCCGACAACTCGCAGCTGAACGAAGTGCGCTGGAACATCGACCTCCTTGATGGCGAGCGGGTGCGCCCCGACTCCGGTGACCTGCGCCGCTACGAGGGCGTCGCCGACAACGACCCGCTCACCTACGACCCGGCGTACTGGCACCCCGACAAGCCGCCCAGGGGACAAGGCGACGACCTCGCGAAGACCCAGTACGGGTTTCCGACAGTGCCGGGGCTGCTCGATGCCGCGCGCCGCCCCTTCCGCGCCCAGGGCCTACGCATGCCGTGGTACGCCGTCTTCGGCAACCACGACGGTCTGGTGCAGGGCAACTTCCCTGCCGACACACTTCAGCTCGACGCGATCGCCACCGGTCCCCTCAAGATCATCTCGCCGCCCGCCGGGTTCTCTCCCGGTCAGCTGGCCACCGCGCTGATCAAGGGCGACCTGAGCGGTTTCTTGGGGTCCCTGCTGCTCTCGCCAGGTGTGCGTCAGGTGACCGCAGACAGAGCACGTCGTCTGATCGCGCGCGCTGACATCGTGGCTGAGCACTTCAAGTCGTCCGGTCGACCGCGAGGCCACGGATTCACGGCCAGCAACCGCCGCCAAGGAACGGCCTACTACACCTTCGACCGCGGACGGTGCCGCTTCATCGTGCTCGACACGGTGAACCCCAACGGCTACGCCGACGGGTCGATCGACCAGACGCAGTTCACCTGGTTGCAGAACCAGCTGCATCGCTCGACCGGACGCGTGGTGATGATCTTCAGCCACCACACGTCGTCGAGCATGAACAACCCCCTGATCGCTACCGGCGCCGACCTCACCCCACGGGTGCTCGGCGACCAGGTGCTCGGCCTGCTGCTCGCGCATCCCGAGGTCGTGGCGTGGGTCAACGGCCACACGCACCGCAACGAGATCACCGGCCACAAGCGCGGCCGCGACGGCGGCATGTGGGAAATCAACACCGCCTCGCATATCGACTGGCCGCAGCAATCCCGGATCATCGAGCTGACCGACAATCGCGATGGCACGCTGTCGATCTTCACCACCATGGTCGACCACAGTGGCCCGCTCTCCTACGGCGGCGAGCTCGACGACACCCAGAAGCTGGCCTCGCTGGCGCGCGAGTTGGCCGCCAACGACTGGCACGACCGCTCTGACAGCGGCCTCGGTGATGCCAAGGACCGCAACGTCGAGCTCGTGACGCTGATGCCTCGCGCGTGAGTGCAGCCGGCTTGGAGTCTGGCTAGCTCTCGGTGGCGGCGAGCTGACCGCACGCGCCGTCGATCTCGCGTCCGCGGGTGTCGCGCACGGTCGTCAGGATGCCCTTGGCCTCGAGGCGACGCACAAACTCCCGTTCGTCGGCAGGGTCGGACGCCGTCCACTTGGAGCCGGGCGTGGGGTTGAGCGGGATCAAGTTGACGTGCACCCAGCCCCAGTCGCCCCGCTCACGCAGCACGTCGCCGAGCAGATCGGCGCGCCAGGCCTGGTCGTTGATGCCGCGCATCATCGCGTACTCGATCGAGACCCGGCGCTTGGTGACCTTGGCGTAGTTCCAGGCCGCGTCGACGGTCTCGGCGACGGAGAAGCGCGTGTTGATCGGCACCAGCTCGTTGCGCAGCTCGTCATCAGGTGCGTGCAGGCTGAGCGCGAGAGTGACCGGGATGCCCTCCTCGGTCAGCTGGTTGATCCGCGGTACGAGTCCCACGGTCGAGACCGTGATGCCACGTGCCGACATGCCCAATCCGTCCGGCGTCGGGTCGGTCATCCGGCGCACGGCGCCGATGACGGCGTTGTAGTTGGCCAGCGGCTCGCCCATGCCCATGAAGACCACGTTCGACACGCGACCAGGGCCGCCGGGAACCTCGCCGCGCGCCATCGATCGGGCACCGGCCACGACCTGCTCGACGATCTCGGCGGTCGACATGTTGCGCTGCAGCCCACCCTGGCCAGTCGCACAGAACGGGCAAGCCATGCCGCAGCCGGCCTGGCTCGACACGCAAATCGTGGCGCGGTCGGGGTAGCGCATCAGCACTGACTCGACCAGGGCGCCGTCGAAGAGCTTCCACAGAGTCTTGCGCGTGGTGCCCTTGTCGGCCTCCATGGTGCGCAGCGGCGTCATCAGGTGCGGAAGCAACGCCGCTACCAGCTCGGCGCGCTGAGCGGCTGGAAGGTCAGTCATCTCAGCCGGGTCGTCGACCAACCGCGCGAAATAGTGGGTCGAGAGCTGCTTGGCGCGGAAGCCCGGCAGTCCTTGCTCTTCCAGCAGCGCCTTGCGCTCAGCCGAGGTGAGATCGGCCAGGTGCCGCGGGGGCTTCTTGCGTCCACGCGGCTCGTCGAACACCAGGGGCAGGGTCTTGATCTCGGACATCGCCCGATCAGTCTTGCACCGTGGCGGCGCGCGCCCTAACCCACAGACACGCCTCAAGCGTCGTTGTTCACCAGGATCCAGATGGTCAGCGCCGCAACTGCGAGCACGACCACGGCGGTGACGAGCATGCCGACCAGCATGTACTTGCCGAACCGACGGGTGCGCGGCACCGCCAGGAGCGCCACGGGCACCGCAAAGATCACGGCCGAGAAGGGAAACAGTCGCTCGGCCATCTCGTCCTCGAACAGCCAGCTCAAGAGGGCGCCGAACGTGCCGGGCACCAAGATGACCACGACGAGCCCGGTGAAGAAGCCGCTCAGCGGCGTGAACACCGGGTGGCCCCGGTGCCACCAGTTCGGCGCCGCGCGACGCCCGGGCCGGGGCGGGGGGATCACCGGTGCCGTCGTGGCCGGCCCGGCCAGGCCCGCGTCGTCGTGGGTAGTCATCGACTCGATCGTAGGGCGCACCACCACGCCGTCGTGGGCGGTCGCCAGATTCGGTCAGCGGAGCCGTGGGGAGGTCACCGTGAGCACGTCGGGCATCTGGAGGCGCGACCACGCCTCCAGGTCTGGTGGTGCTCCCGCAATCTCGGCAACGAGGAGGGTCCAGGCTGTGCCATGCCCCACCAGAACGACGTCCTCACCGGTGTGCGCCGCTAGCACCGGGCGCACCGCCGTCACCACCCGCTCACGGCACCGATCAAGCGGTTCCCAGCCGGGTTCGACCGACGTCGTCGGCTCGGCGAACGCACGGCGCACGACCGCGGCGAAGTCGTCGTGCCAGACCGTACTCTGACGCACGTGCTCACGCAGACCGTCGATCACACCTACTGGGCCGTCGGTGAGCAGTGACGCCGTCTGCATGGCTTTGGGCTCGGGCGAGGAGTACCACGTCGCTACTTTCGGCAGTCGCTCTCGAAGTGCCCACACGTCGTCGAAACCCGCTGGGTCGAGCTCCCACTCGTGCGCGGGGAGCGCGAGGTCGACGAGCGGTCGGCCGTGCCTGACCAGGTGAAGCACGACGGTCAGGTGAAGACGGCGTAGTGGAGCAGCAGCCAGACCGGCGCGATGGTGGCGAGCAGCGAGTCGAGCCGGTCCATCAGGCCACCGTGGCCGGGGATCACCTGGCTCATGTCCTTGATACCGAGGTCGCGCTTCATGACCGACTCACACAGGTCGCCGAGCGTGGCCATCACCGCAGCGATGAGCCCCAGGCATACCCCGACCCACCAGTCACCCTCGAGCAGCAAAACCACCAATACCCACCCGGCAGCCATGGTGAAGAAGAGCGAACCGGCGAAGCCCTCCCATGACTTCTTGGGCGAGATCACCGGTGCCATCGGGTGCTTGCCGAAGAGAACACCAGCCACGTAGCCGCCGGTGTCGGAGGCGATGGTGACGCCGATGAACGTGATGATTCCTTGCACTCCGGCGTTCTCGATGCCTCCGTCGCCTCGCCCACCCTCGGAAAGCAGCAGCGCGACGAACGAGCCCAGGAACGGTACGTAGATCAGGGTGAACACCGACGCTGTGGCGGTCTTGACATAGCCGTCGATGCCGCGGCGCAGCAGCCACAGCATCGTGACCAGCGCGGTCACCGCCGTCGCGGTCACCAGGGCATTGGTGCCCCACACGTAGGCAACGACGACCATCACCGCACCGCCGAGCATCAACGGTTGCTCGGGAATGTCGATGTCCTTGGCGAGAAGCCCTTGTCGCAGCTCCCAAATCGCCACCACCACGGCGCCGACCACGATCACCATGAACGCGGGCTTCCAGAACACCAGCGATGCGGCGATCGCGGAGAGGAGCACGACCGCCGAGATGATGGCGGCCTTCAGGTCACGGCCTGCTCGGCCGTGGTTCTTGGGTGGCGTCGTGGCCGGGTCCGAGGTGGTGTCGGTCATCGCAACCAGGCTGCGAGGTCTCAGACCTCGAGCAGCTCGGCCTCCTTGTTCTTCAGCATCTCGTCGATCTCGTCGGTGTGCTTCTTGGTCACCGAGTCGAGCCGCTTCTCAGCGCCGGTGACGTCGTCCTTGCCGACCTCGCCATCCTTCTCGAGCTTCTCGAGCGCCTGCTTCGCCGTGCGGCGCAGGTTGCGCACCGCGACTCGGCCGTCCTCGGCCTTGGCGCGAGCGACCTTGATGTACTCCTTGCGGCGCTCCTCGGTGAGCTCTGGGAAGACGCAGCGCAGCACCTTGCCGTCGTTCGACGGATTGACGCCGAGGTCGGAGTCGCGGATGGCGCGCTCGACGTTTCCCATGGCGCCGATGTCATACGGCGCGATCATGATGATCCGGGCCTCCGGGGCGGTGAACGACGCCAGTTGCTGAAGCGGCGTGGGGCTGCCGTAGTAGTCGACGACGATCTTGTTGAACATGCTCGGCGTCGCCCGCCCGGCACGGATCGCGGCGAACTCCTCACGGGTCGATTCGACCGACTTGTTCATCTTGCCGTCGGCCTCGTTGAGGATGTCGTTGATCACGCTGGTCGTCCTTTGGTTGTCGAGCTGGTGGTGACAGGTGCTGGTGAGTAGACCTGCGGGTCAACCCGCAGTGACCAGCGTGCCGATCTTCTCACCCAGCATGGCCTTGGTGATGTTGCCCTCGGGCTCCATCCCGAACACGAGCATCGGCAGCTTGTTCTCGGCACAGAGCGCAAACGCGGTCTGGTCGACGATCCGCAGACCCTGCGTGATCGCCTCGTTGAACGTCAGATCGTCGTACTTGGTGGCCGTCGGGTCGTGCTTCGGGTCAGCGGTGTAGACCCCGTCGACCCCCGACTTGGCGAACAGGACGATGTCGCAGCGGCTCTCGAGGGCCCGCTGCACGGCCACGGTGTCGGTGGAGAAGAACGGCATGCCCATGCCCGCGCCGAAGATCACGACGCGCCCCTTCTCCATGTGCCGGATGGCTCGACGCGGGATGTAAGGCTCGGCCACCTGGCCCATCGTGATAGCCGTCTGTACCCGGGTCTCGACGCCCATCTTCTCCAGGAAGTCCTGCAGAGCCAGACAGTTCATGACGATGCCGAGCATGCCCATGTAGTCGGCGCGTACGCGGTCCATCCCGCGCTGCTGCAGCTCGGCTCCACGGAAGAAGTTTCCGCCGCCGGTGACGATGGCGACCTGCACGCCCGCGGTGGCCACCTCGGCGATCTCGCGGGCGATGGTCTGCACCACGTCGGGATCGACGCCGACATTGCCGCCGCCGAAGACCTCACCCGAAAGCTTGAGGAGTACTCGCTTGTAGCCGGTCACGCGGTTCCTTCCGAGGTCCGTCACAGTCTGCCCAGAGGCTAGCCGACGTCGGCCCCGCGTCGGGCACGGGAGACGATCGCATCGACGAACCGGGTGTAGCGACGCCAGGTGGGGCCGACGTCGGCGTCGATCCGCACCAGCAGTTCGGGGCGGTTCAGCGATCGGGACGTGAAGTTGTCTGACCCGGTCAGCACGAAGCGTCGTCGTCCGGCAGCGGACACGTGGTCGACCATGGTCAGTTTGTGGTGGATGTCGGTGCCATCGCCGAACACGCCCTCGTGGAGCCTGACGTCGGAGGCCTCCAGAATCGCGCGCGGACGCGGACCGACGCTGCGGCCCAGCACGACCTCGACGTCGGCACCGGCTGCGGCC
>JBAUWM010000152.1:0-1830 GCA_049583775.1 Nocardioides sp. | reverse complement strand
AGCCGTCTGAGACGGTCACCGACGAGCCCGCGAAGCAGCGCAAGAAGCTGGAGCGCGGCGAGGTCTACGTCGAGGTCTACAACAACACCGGCATCAGTGGCCTGGCCGGGCGCGTGGGTGGCACCGCGAGCGACGTCGGCTGGCAGGTCGTCGGCACCGACAACTGGTACGGCACGGTGCCCAGCACCACCGTCTACTACCCCGACCGCCTCAAGCGGGCCGCCAAGGTGCTCGCCCGCGACCTCGGAGTCGAGCGTACGGCCCCGGCCGAGGGCGAGATGAAGCTCGACCGCCTCACGCTGATCTTGACCGGCGAGCTGTAGAGCTCGCGGGTCAGCCGACCTCCACGGCTCCTCGCAGCCGCGACAGCGAGCTCAACGGCAGCGAGCTTCCCCGCTTGACCAGCCGCCGCACGCTCGCCTCGTCGAGGCTTGCGCTGACCAGGTCGAACCACGGCTGCACCTGCTCGCGGCAGTAGTCGTCGTCGCCGTCGACTGCGTACGCGAAGCCGCAGGCTTGGGCGGCTCCGTCGAGATCGCCTTCTTCGACGAGCAGCGCGGCCATCGCGATGGCGCAGGCTTGGGCGTGCCCGGCGAACCCGGTGTCGACTGCGATGGCCAACGCTTGCTCGAGCTGGAGCCTGCCGGTCGTGGGGTCGCCGCGTTCGATGGCGGCGAGCGAGTGCACGGCGTGCACGAACGCCATGTTCGACCGTTCACCGAGTCCGGCCACCACCTCAGCAGCGCGGTCAGCCCAGGTCTCGGCGGTGGCCGGGTCGTGCCGGTCGAAGCACTCGATGAGGGCCAGGTTGATCAGACCGAAGAACTCCCGCCGGATGCTGCCCACCTCGCGCGCTGCCGAGGCGAGGGTCAGGTAGGCGCGTGCGGCCTCGTCGAGGTCGCCGTTCTCGGCGCCGAGATCGGCCAGCGCATTCGCCTCGTGTGAGCTGACGCGTAGGTCGAGCACGGGGTCGTCGAGGGTCTCGCAGATGGCGCGTGCCTGCGCGAGCAGCTCCCGGCAACGGTGTGGGTCGGCGGTGGCGCAGTCCTCCGCAAGCAGTGCCAGCGCGTGGGCTCGCGTGGCTGGGGCCTCGGCCGCCAACATCACGGCTTGGTCGAGCAGTGCCCGGCCAGCTCCGGTGCCGCGCTGTCGGTCGCCGAGCTCGAGGGCCACCCGGGCACGCAGGTGGTCGGCGCAGCCAGCCGAGTCGTCGCTGGCCTGGGCCAACAACAGGGTCAGCTCAGGTCGGCCTCGAAAGTTCCAGTAGGGCTCGACGGAGGTCAAGATCGCCAGCTGCTCCTCACGAGCACTCACCTCGCGCAACGGAATGCCGAGAGCCGCGAGCAAGTTGGCGTGCTCGGCGTCGATGCGAGCCAGCCACTCCTGCAACGCGGGGGTGTCGAAGGCGGGCTGAGCGCGGGTGGCCAAGTCGAGGAGCCAGCGGCGGTGACCGCGCCTCGCTGGCTCGCCATCCTCGGAGTCCCGCAGCAGCTCGGCGGCGTAGGCGCGCACCACCTCGAGCATCGAGTAGCGGGTCGCGACCGCATCGTGGCGCACGCTCACGAGTGACTTGTCGACCAGTGAGGTGAGCACCTCCGCGATGTCGACGCCGATCAGCGTGGTGCCGCGGCACACCTGCTCAGCCGCGGCGAGCGTCCACCCGCCGGTGAACACCGACAGGCGCCGGAACATCATCTGCTCGTGGGGAGTGAGGAGGTCGTGCGAGCGGTCGATCGTGGCCCGCAGGCCGTCGCGGCCTCGTCCAGCGTTCACGGCGAGCTGGTCGGCGACGAGCTGCTCAAGCCCGGCCGGGTCGAGGGCGCGGGCTCG
>JBAUWM010000151.1:0-3485 GCA_049583775.1 Nocardioides sp. | reverse complement strand
CCTTGGGTCCGTTCGGCAGCGCCGAGCGCTTGAACTGACTGGCGAAGAAGCGGCGGATGAAGACGTCCATCCACGCCCTGATGGTGGGCAGGTCGTAGTCCGGACGTTGGTCAGCCGGGAAGCCGGGCGGCCACGCCCCCGTCGCGCCGTCGCGCCAGGCGTGCCAGGCGAGGAACGCGATCTTCGAGGGCCGGTGCCCGCGCCGAAGCACGTGGTAGAGCGTGAAGTCCTGGAGCGCGTAGGGGCCGACTGAGTCCTCGGTGGCCTGCGGCTTCTCGGTGCCTGTGGTCGGGATGAGTTCGGGGGTGATCTCCTGGTCGAGGATCTGCTGCAGCACCGCGTCAGTGGCAGCGTCGAACTGACTGGTGGTGATCACCCAGCGGATCAGGTGCTGAATCAACGTCTTCGGCACGCCAGCGTTCACGTTGTAGTGCGACATCTGGTCGCCCACCCCGTAGGTGCACCAGCCCAGCGCGAGCTCGGAGAGGTCGCCGGTGCCGAGCACGATGCCGCCGCGGTGGTTGGCCAGGCGGAAGAGATAGTCGGTGCGCAGCCCGGCCTGCACGTTCTCGAACGTGACGTCGTAGACACGCTCACCGTCGGCGAACGGGTGCCCGAGGTCGTCGAGCATCTGCTCGGCCGACTTGGTGATATCAAGCGTCTCGAACGTGACGCCGAGGCTCGTGGCCAGCGAGGTCGCCAGACCCTTGGTGGTCTCACTGGTGGCGAAGCCGGGCATCGTGAAGGCATGGATGTCGGCGCGCGGGCGGCCGAGCCGGTCCATGGCGCGGGCGGCGACCATCAACGCGTGTGTGGAGTCGAGTCCTCCGCTGACCCCCAGCATGACCTTGGGGGTCCAGGTGTCGGTCGACATGGCGCGTAACCGTTGCTCCAAGCCGGCGACCTGGATGTTGTAGGCCTCATAGCAGTCGAGCGCCAGTCGTTCCGCGTCCTCAGGCACGAACGGGAAGCGTCGGACACGTCGCTGCAGGCCGATGTCACCGGTCGGGGGCCGCAGTTCGAAGCGCACCTCGCGGAATCCTCGCCCAATCGCGGTGGAGGGTTGGCCAGAGCGGCTCCCGCCGATGCTCGCGGGTCGCACCGAACGAGCCTCGAGGCCTCGCCGATTGTCGTCAAAGGTGCCCTGGCGCAGCCGCTCCTGGCGGATCCGATCGAGGTCGATGTCGGCGATGGTGCGGCGCGGACCGTCCGGGAACCGGTCGCCCTCCGCCATCAGATCACCGCACTCGTAGATCATCGTCTGGCCGTCCCAGCTGAGGTCGGTCGTCGACTCTCCCTGGCCGGCTGCGGAGTACACGTAGGCCGCTTGGCACCTCGAGCTCGCGCTTTGCACGAGCATCCGGCGTTCTTCGGCGCGGCCGATGGTGATCGGACTGCCAGACAGGTTCAGCAGCACGTGCGCGCCCGCCAGTGCAGCCTCGGCGCTCGGCGGCACCGGGACCCACATGTCCTCGCAGATCTCCACGTGGAACGTCAGATCAGGCAGGTCCCAGGCGTGGAAGACGAGGTCGGGCCCGAAGGGCACCTCAGCATCGCCGACCACGATGGCCGAGTTTGCGAGGTCGTCGCCGGGAGCGAACCAGCGGCGTTCGTAGAACTCTCGATAGTTCGGCAGGTACGACTTCGGCGCCACCCCGAGCACGCGGCCAGCGTGGATGACGACTGCGCAGTTGTAGATCCGGTTCGCCTGCCGCAGCGGCGCTCCCACGATGATGACGGGGCGCAGGTCGGTGCTCGCCTCGATCAAGGCATCGAGGCCGTCGCGGACGGCGTCCAACAAGACGTCCTGAAGGAACAGGTCGTCGACCGCGTAGCCGGTGAGCCCCAGTTCGGGGAACAGGGCCAGTGCGACGCCCTCGTCGTGACACGCGCGCACCTGCTCGATCGTCCGCGCCACGTTGGTCGCGGGGTCGGCGATCGCGACCGGGAGCGTGCACGCCGCGACCCGGGCGAACCCGTGCGCGTAGGCGGAGTAGAAGTCCACCCGTGCAGTGTCTCAGAGCGCTTCGACTGCCGCTCACTCTCACGCGTCGAGCGCCTTAGACGGTTGGCACGAGTCTCGCCGATGAGTCTTGTGGGGTGAGTGAGTCTGCCCCACGACACCCCTGGAGAGGAGCAATCCATGACCAGCCTGAGCCCGTGCCTGTGGTTCGACGACCGGCTCGAGGAAGCGGCAGAGTTCTACACCTCGATCTTTCCCGACTCCTCGATCGGACATCTGACCCGGTACGCGGAGTCGGCGCACGGTGAGCCAGGGGCGGTGATGGCCGGCGAGTTCACCATCGACGGCATGACGTTCCGTGGCATCAACGGAGGCCCGGTGCACGCCCAATTCACCGAGGCGATCAGCTTCAGCATCTCGTGCCGAGACCAGTCCGAGGTCGACTACTACTGGGACTCCCTCGTCGACGGAGGCGAAGAGTCGATGTGCGGCTGGCTCAAGGACAAGTTCGGCGTGTCCTGGCAGATCGTGCCCACCCGTCTCTACGAACTGGTGTCCGATCCCGATCCCTCTCGCGCCGAGGCCGCCACCAGGGCCATGCTCACCATGCGACGCATCGTGGTCGCCGACCTCGAGGCAGCAGCCGACGCCGTCCACGCCCCCTCCACCTGACCAGATATCAAGGAGCATCGATGAGCACCTACCTCGTCCCGTACCTCAACTTCACCGGCACGACCCGCGACGCAATGTCCTTCTACGAGTCAGTCTTCGGCGGCCAGCTCGAGATCATGACCTACGGCGACATGGGCGACCCGGCCGAGATGGGAATGCCCCCCGAGGCAGCCTCGGCGGTCATGCACAGCGCGTTGACCACCTCGGAGTCAGTGGTGATCTACGCCTCCGACCTGATGGACCCCACCGACGTACCCAAGAACGGCCACGTGGCCTTGAGCGGCGACGAGCACGACGTGCTGAGCGGCTGGTTCGAAGCGCTCGCCGCAGGAGGCACCATCGACGAGCCGCTCGAGAAAGCGCCCTGGGGCGACTACTTCGGTCAGGTCACCGACAAGTTCGAGATCACCTGGTTGGTCAACATCGCCGGTGGCGACCAAGGCTGAGGCGGCCGGATAGTTCGTCATCTGGTCAACCTCGTCAGACCCGTTTGACGTTGACTGGATGACGAACTATCCCCGGGCCACCCACCTGAGTCAGGTAGTCGCCCTACGATCGGCGGCATGGCAGCTCGGGCAGGGATCGTGGTCACGGGCACCGAGGTGCTCACCGGTCGGGTGCCTGACGCCAACGGTCCCTGGCTGGCCGAGCAGCTGCGCCAGCGCGGAGTCGACGTCGGCCGGATCGTCGTGGTGGGCGACCGGCCCGACGACCTGGCGGCCAGCCTGCGGTTTCTGCTGGCCGACCACGACCTCGTGATCACGACCGGTGGACTCGGCCCCACCGCCGACGACCTGACAGCCCGGATCGTGGCCGACGTGCAGGGCCGCGGGCTCGAGCTCGACCCCGA
>JBAUWM010000150.1:0-4933 GCA_049583775.1 Nocardioides sp. | reverse complement strand
TGATTCCCGTGACGTCGAACAAGGTCGGGTAGCGGTCGAAGTAGGCCTCATCTCGCTTGAGCAGAGTGCCGGCCACGACCTGAGGAATGCCCGCTTTAGCCAGGCAGGCGTCGAGATTCTCGCCCTGGCCCGACCCGATCACGAGGAGCACTTCATTGTCTTCAGTGAAGTCGGAACACGCCGCCTGGTCTTGGTTCGACTTGGTGTCGGAGGACTGTGCGTCGTAGCCGTGGTAAACGACTTCGATCGGGCGCCCGTTGACGCCGCCGCGCTCGTTGATGTCGTTGATGACGACCTGCATGTTGGAGCGGACGTCTCCCAGCGTGACGCTGGCGGCGCCGAGGGCCGCGTTCGCGGCGTCGCCGTTGCTCGGGTAGGCGACTCCGATGGAGACCGGACCGGATCCTGAATCAGTGGTGGTCGTGTTGGTCGGCTGGTTCGGAACGGGGGTGTCGCTGGAGGTCGGAGCTGCCGGGTCATCTGGGGAGACGGGCACAGGAAGGCCATCGATCCCCGTGACCGGCCCGGTGCCTCCTGGCGTTGATCCTCCCGGTGCTCCAGCGGATCCCGCCGGCGCGACAGGAGCGCCGAGCGAGCCGTCGACGGGTGCCCCCGGAACCTGCAACGAGCCCACGGTGCCAGGCGTCGAAGACAGCGTCTGCTCGGTCTGGACCGTGCTGCCGCACGCCGCGAGGACGATCGACGCGAGAGTGCTGACCAGCGCCACCCCGGCGGCACGAGAGGTCTGACGAGGAGTCATACGGGGGGAGCTACGAGGGGTGCGCGACACGGCGAGCTCCTGAGGATGGCGGGGCGATGCCCCAAGCCTGGCCTACTGCAAACTGCCCCTCATCGGCCTCACCGACGAAATGAAGACGGCCGAATCGTCATCCTCGACTGACGAGCGAGGCCTACAGTCCGCGGCCTTGGCGTCCGGCGAGCGGCCTCGTGAGCGACCGACCAGTGAGGCTGATCATCACGAGCAACGCCAAGGGCAAGAACACGACACCGCGGTAGGTGTACCAGGGGCTGTTGATCAGGGAGTACGGCGCGGCTTGCAACGGCGCGGGTGGGGCGGCCACCTCGGCGATGGGAGGCGCATCGGCCACGGGTGGAGTGGGGGTCACGATGGGGGCGAAGTCGGGTGTGGGGCCGTCGAGGGAGGGCGGAGTCACCAGGTCCTCGGTTGGCTCTTCGCTCGACTCGGGTTCGGGCTCGGGGGCGCCGATCACCTGGTAGTCGAGGCGCGACGATGACGCCGTGCCCGTCGTCACCCGCGACCCGTTGAGCGCGACGTGCCAGGTGGCTTCAGGCGCGAGAGCAGCAGCGGCGTCGTCGACCAGGGTCGGCACGAGTGCGACGCCGTAATTCGGCGCACCGGTCTTCCAGCGCTCGATGAAGGGGGCTAGGTCGACGACGAACGCATTAACCTTCGGGCGGTAGATCGCCTCGGTGGCGGCCGCGGCGCAGTCGAAATCGGGGGCTCCAGAAAGCCGCCCTTGCTCACCGTCGGTGACTTCGGACGTGGTCAGACAGGCCCCGAATCGAGCCGTCTTGACTCCCCGGTTGGCCGTGTTCGGTTCTTCGTTGACCGGCAGCGTCAGCTGCCCGCCCATGAGCTCGGTGCCGATCGGCAGGAGGGTCAGATCAGGCACGAGGAACGCCTGGCTGGTGGGCCGGCCAGCGGTGAGCTCTACATGCAGGGTGCCGACCGGGTACACAACTTCGGCTGCGTCGTCGGGCAGCACGGTGGGGAGAGGCACGGGCAGCGGCAGCGGCACAGGAAGTGGCGGAACCGCCAACGGACACTCGAGCGTGAGGGTCTCGCACGCATCGGGCGCCTCAGGCAGCTCAAGCTCAGGCAGACCAGGCACGAGCTCGCCCACCGCGTCGAGGTTGACCTTGGCGTACCAGGCTTCAGCGAGGCTCGGCACGTCAAGCGACTGGTTGGCAGCCGTTGCCGGCGCTGGCCAGATGCCCAGGGCCGTGAGTCCGGCCGCTGTAGCCAGGCGCAGAACCACTCCGACTCGGCGACGCATCATGACGTACCCGCCTGGTTCGCGCGCCGGCGCACGGCAAGGCGCGAGACTGCCGCGATCTCGCCCAGCACGTCGGCCATCTCCGCGTCAGCGAGCGCGCCGTCGCGGCGATCACCCAGGATCGAGGACAGGAAGGCGCCGAGCACCATCAAGCTCAGTGCACCGAAGCCGCCGGAGATCAGGTACGGCAGCTGCAGGGACACGTAGAACTGGTCGTTCACGCCGAAGGCCGAGATCGCCATGATCACGATCCCCACGGCCACGAGCAGCCCGCTGAACAGGGTGCCGACAAACACCGGGTGGCGCACGAAGCGGGCCAGGTCGAGCGCCCACCGCAGGGTGTCGTCATCGACCTCGCTGATCGAGCGCCTCAGGTGCGGGTCGCCGCCGGCGATACTGCTCACGCGCGGTCCTGGCCGTCCTGCGGCTCGAGAACCTCGCGCATCTCCTCCAACAAGGTGCGCATGAGCGCGAGCTGGTGTCGGCGCTCCATCCGGTCTTGGCGGCGTACGGCCATGTCGGCCACCGCGATCCCGACCACGATCAAACCGAGCCCGGTCATCGCACCGGAGACGACATAGGGCATCTGGCGACCGACGTCGAGCGTCGCGGCGACCTTCACCCAGGAGAAGAAGATGGTGGCAAAGCCCAGCACCACGACCAC
This sequence comes from Nocardioides sp., assembly GCA_049583775.1. Lineage (GTDB taxonomy): Bacteria > Actinomycetota > Actinomycetes > Propionibacteriales > Nocardioidaceae > Nocardioides. The sequence continues at coordinate 2,230 of JBAUWM010000150.1, read as the reverse complement.
GAGGCCGGCCCACACGGCGCTGGACGGGCTCGAGCTGAACTTCGGCAGCGAGAGGCGCAGCCCGGCGGAGCGACGTGGCGCGGCGGCAGGCGCAACCTGCTCCTCGCGCTCGAGCGCCTCGGAGTCGAGGTGCTCGGCGTCGTCGGTGACCCGCTCACGGATGACCGTCGTGTTGTAGTCGCTCATGGCTCTCCCGTTGGGGTGGACGTCGTCAGTTCAACGACTGCGAATCGGCGAGGTGACGCCGGGTCGACCGGACCCAGTCTGCTAGCCGGGTGACGCTTCCGTCTTGGGAACCGCGGACGATTGCGGAGCCCAGATTTGTCGCACTCAACAGGGTCGTCCTTCGACGGGCACGTCCACCCACGACCCCGGCAGCACCGTGAGTGCGACGTCGCCGTCAGCCGGTATTCGCCGAAACGACGCGGTGTCAGCTCCCGCCAGCGCGATCTGCCAGCGCCACCCCGCCGGCAGCAGGATGCTGATCGGCCAGAGCACGAAGTCGAGCGAGTCGGGCCGGTCGAGCGGGAACGGTTCGGCGTCCTCCTCGACGTACGTGTGCCACGGGCCGTAGGTCTCGTACGGCGCCACGCCGACTCCTAGACGACGGTGGCGCGCGCGCAGCTGCCCCTCGGTCAGGTAGAGCACCTGCCCATCGGGAGCGACCGCCTCCAGGAAGAGGTGCACGGCGAAGTCGGGCGCGCTCGAGGTCAGCTCGAGGTGAGCGACGGGGGTGCCGGTGATCGCAGTGGGCCGATCGAGCACCGGTCCGACCCACCGCACCAAGCCAGCTGCGTCGCGACGGTCCGGGTAGTGCACCGGGGTGCCGCCGAGCAGGGTGTGCCACCGCGTCTGCGTGCCCGACGTGGCGGTGAAGTCGACGTCGAGGTGCCTGGGTCCGTCGAGCGCCATGCGCTCCATCGCCACGTGGGCCGGTGGCCACGCGTCGCTGTGCTGCCAGCCGTCGCCGAGGCGGAAGTAGGTCAATCGAGCCGGTGACGGGTCGTGCGCGGCGCCCTGCTGGTGGTGGCGGAGGTACCCCGCCATGTCGGCCACCTGCTCGGCCATCGGCACGTTGGGCAGCTCGGGTTGAAGTGGGTCGCCCAGCGGCGGGTACCCGGCGCCGTGCGCATACGGCCCGATCGTCACGCGAGTGTCGAGGTCGGGGTCGGCCAGCATCGCGAGCTGGGAGGCGGCGTAGGCGCCGTCGTACCAACCCGACCAGAGCCACAGAGGTACGCCGGCGCGCACCAGGTCATCGTGCCGGGCCAGCGGGGTGCCCATGCCGAGGTCGGGAAGCGGGGTGATGCGCGCGTCGGCCGCGCCGACCTCCGCCCACACGTCCATGTTGTGTTCCCGACCCTCCAGGCTGATCGATTCCGCCTCGACCGGACGGACCTCGCCGGTGAGCGGCACGGGTAGCTCGCACGTACCGCGCTCCTGGAGGCCGTCGCGAGCCCAGTTCATGGCAGACCACGGCTCGCAAAATCCGTCGTTCGGAACTCCACCTGGCGCGGTGATGTCACGGTAGGCGTCGTACAGGCTGAAACGAGCAACGACCGCCTTGACCGCCGGGTGTCCCGTGGCGGCCAGCATCATCGCGGTGGTGCCGTCGTACGACGTGCCGAAGCCGCCAACCGTGCCGTCGCTCCAGGGTTGGGCCACGAGCCAGTCGAGGATCTCGATCAGATCGTCACGCTGGTCGTTGTCCCACGCGCGCGCCCAGGTTCCGGTGCTCGCCCCGGTGCCACGGGCATCGACGAGCAGCAAGGCGAAGCCGGCCGACGTCCAGCGTGCGCCTTCCAGGGCGCTGACGTGCTCCTTGGCCGGATCGCCCACGCCGGCGCGCCAGTAGCGCGTCGAACGGAGCGCCGTCGCTATCGGTTCGCCCTTGACCAGGCGCGGGAGGTGCAGGTCGACGGCGACCCGCACTCCGTCGCGCATCGTGAGGTGGAAGGAACGCAGCGTTGCCCCGGGGGTTGCGACCAGAGCCACGTCCAGATCGGAGGGGTAGACAACACCCGCCTCTCGAGCTCGCGACGTGAGCTCCGCCAACTGGTCGTGTGTGGTCGCCAGCTCAGCCATGAGGTCATGCTCGACGGTTCTTCGCGCCCCCACCACTGTGGCGGCGCACAACGGCACGCCTCCGACTGGTTCAGATCGCCAACCACCCGGCGCCGGGCAAGATTTCCGCGAGGATTAAGGACGGTCGCGTTGGGTAGGCCAGAGA
>JBAUWM010000149.1:0-2080 GCA_049583775.1 Nocardioides sp. | reverse complement strand
CGGTAGGCCGGGTCGGTGAGGTCGTCGAGGCTCTGCGGCGGGTCGATTCCCTCGGCCGCGAACCACGCGTCGTCGACGTTGACGCACACGTTGCCGTTGTCGACCGGCACCAGCGCGCCGTCGTCGTCACCGGGCAGCAGGTAGTCGGCGACGCCATCGGGCAGCTCACCGGTGTAGGTGGCCAGGGCGCCCGCGTCGAGCACGCGCGAGGCGAAGGTGTTGTCGATCCCGAACACGACGTCGCCCGAGGGCTTGCCCGACTCGTCGGCCACCAGGTTGGCCAGGTCACCGACTCCGTCGCTGGGCCGCACTTCGAGGGCAAAACCCGACTCGGCCTCGAACACCTCGAGCGTCTCGTCGGGCAGGTAGAAGTCGCCGTGCGTGAGCAGCACCACGGTGTCGGCTGCTGTGCTTCCCCCGTCGTCGTCGCTGCCGACGAGCGAGCAGGCGCTCGCTGAGAGGGCGAGAGCGGTGATGGCCGTCAGGGCCTGGGCAGGGCGGAGCATGGAGACGATGCGTGACATCGCGGACTCCCTTCGCCGGTGCTAACCGGATCAGGTTCGGAGGGTCTGCGGCTCTATCCGCACTCTCAGCACGCTCGACCGTGCTCCCCTGTCTTGGCGCCACCACCCTAGTCGCGAGAGTCGGTCGACGAAACTCGGGTGCGTCGGCCGCGGGGTGGCGCCGGCGAGCGGTGCCTCAGCCACCGTTTGAGGCCCAAAGTCGGTGGGTCACCCACCGCCACCCGACATGGCGCCGGGGGGCGGTCCCTCAGCCACCAACTGGCCGAAGAAATCGGTGGCGTGTCCACCGCCCGCACGCGGAAGCCCCGAGTCGTTCACAGGCCGACGTCGGACGCGGCTCTCCACAGGTGCGGCTCTTCCCGGCACGCGACGGGGCCCGTCAGGCGTCGGCTTGCCGCATGAAGCCCATCCCCGACGACCTCCTTGGTTGCGCGTTCACCCGGGCGGAGGCCGCCCACCACGGCGTCACGTCACGGATGCTCGAAGGATCGCGGTTCACGCGCGTCTATCCAGGCGTGTGGCGCGCGACCAACACACTCTTGACGCACCGCCAACTCATCGCGGCAGCGGCCTTGGCCCTGCCGGACCAGGCGCATTTGACCGGCATCACCCGCCTCCAGATGCTCGGACTCGACTACGGGCCACGAAGTCCGCTGCGCTTCGTGGTCGAAGGCGACCTGCACCTAGACCTCGACGGAATCTTCCTGCACCGCACCAAGCGTCTGGCGCCGCACGACATTCATGGAATCACTCCGGTGGGAGCCTTCCTCTCCTACTGCTCGCTGGCCCGGGCTATTGACGCCATCAAGGTGGGCGACTGGCTGCTGTACGAAGGCCATGCAACTCGTCAAGAGATTCTGGACCTCGCCTCGTCGGCGTTGTGGCGTGCCGGTGCCGCCGAGGCCGTGTGGGTGCTCGACCACCTGCACACCGACAGCCGCTCGCTCAAGGAGTCCGAGACCCGGGCTGTGCTGGAGTTCTCCGGCCTCGAGGCGCCCGAGGTCAACGTCGTGCTGCCACTCGCGAGCGAGGGCGACGTGATCGGCGATCTCTTCTTTCGTCGTTGGCGAACCGTCGTGGAGTACGAGGGCTCCCACCACCAGACGGAGCGCGGCCAGTACCGCTCCGATCTCGATCGCTACGCACGTCTTCGAGCCGAAAGCATTTCGTACGTGCAGGTGACCCACGAGAAGTTGGCGACGCCGCGCCTCGTCGTCAGCGAGGTGTTCCGGACGCTGGTCGCCAACGGCTACGACGGTCCACCGCCGCAACTCAACGACCACTGGCGATCGCTCTTCGCCCGGATCGGGCGCACCCTGGGTTCACGCCGCGACTATCTGCGGCGACTTGCTGCCAGTTAGCTAGCTCATCGCCGGCGGCGGTGGCGGTGGCACTACCACCGTTCAGGCCCGCCATTCGGTGGTTAAGGCACCGCTTCCGGCGCCGACCCCGACCGCGGTGGATCCACCACCCTTCAGGCCCGCCATTCGGTGGCTCAGGCACCGCTCCCGGCGCCGACCCCCGACCGCCGGTGGATCCACCACCCTTCAGTCTCC
>JBAUWM010000148.1:0-1524 GCA_049583775.1 Nocardioides sp. | reverse complement strand
GTCGTGGCCTTCGACAACGCCCTGTGGCACGACCGGGTGGCCGACCCCGCCCAACGCGACGAAGACACGGTCGCCATCCGAGACCTCGGCCGGCGCGTGCTCGAGCACGAAGGCTTGGTGCCGGTTCTGCTGCCGGTCGGCGACGGGCTGCTGCTCGCGAAGAAGGAGTGGCTGCCGGAAGGCTAGCCACCGTGTACCCGCCTGACGCGCAGGTCGTGACTCGGCTGCTGCGCGACCAAGCCCCGCACCTGGCCGATCTCACTGTTCGACCGAGCCCCGCCTCAGGCAGCAGCAACTGGGTCTTCCGTCTCGGGAACGCGCTGGCCGTGCGCATGCCCCGCGAGGACCGGTACGTCTCCGACCTGCTCAACGAGACCCGCTGGCTGCCCCACATCGCTCCGCGCGTGCCGATCCCCGTTCCTGAAGTCGTGGCCCTCGGTGAAGCCAGCCCGGCGTTCCCGCGTCCTTGGGCCGTGCTGACCTGGCTGCCAGGTGAGCCGCCTGGTGCACTCGATTCTGCTCAGCAGGTCCGGCTCGCCGAGACGCTCGGCGCCTTTCTGCAAGGCCTTCACACCGTCGACCTCGCGGACGCCCCGCTCGGCGCCGAGCACTGGGGATACCGGTGCGGCGAGCCGGTCACCGACGCCATCGACGACTGGGCCGACGAGGCGGCGACCGCCCTGGCCGATCTCTTCGACCCGGTCGGAGTCCGCGAGGCCTGGCGCCGGCTTCGGAACGTTCCACCGGCAACCCAACCTGCCTGCTGGGTGCACACCGACCTGTCCAGCGAGAACGTGCTTGTCCACGACGACGGACGCCTGGCCGGGGTGATCGACTTCGGCGGTCTCGGCGTAGGAGACCGGTCCGTCGACCTGCTCTACGCCTGGAGCATGTTCGAGGCTCCTGCTCGCGAGCTGCTACGGCTCGCCTCCGGGACCGACGAGGCCACGTGGGCCCGGGCTCGAGCCTGGGCCTTCGTGGGACCAGGACTGGTGACCATCGCCGGCTATCGCCACTCGATGCCCGCTCGAGTCGAGCGGATCACATCGATGATCGACGTCATCGCAGCCGAGGTCGGCGTCGCGTTGCGCTGACGAGCCACGGAGTCGATCTATTTCCCATAGAAGTTCGAACATACTAGCGAAACGCCTACAGGTGGTCTAGACTGGTCGCATGCCGACCCGCACCTCCGCCACCACTCTGGATGCCGTGCGTGCCACGGTCACTGGGGTGCGTGAGGCGGAGGTCGCGCAGCTGTTGGCGGTGCTGGACTGGGTGGTGGAGCACACCGTCGTCGGGGTTGACCCGCATGCGGTGTCGTTCGGTCAGCGGCCGCTCGCGCTGGGTGGCATCGGGTGCCCGGTCATCGATGAGTTCGATGCCTACGACCTCGCGCTGTCGCTCGGGATGTCTTCGGATGCTGGCTGCCGTTACCTGGCCCATGCGTTGGAGCTGCGGTACCGGCTCCCGCGGCTCTACCAAGCTGTGGTCGACCAACGGCTTCCGGTCTGGAAGGCGTTCCGG
>JBAUWM010000147.1:0-2298 GCA_049583775.1 Nocardioides sp. | reverse complement strand
AATCAATCGTTTCGCTCAAACCCGTTTTTCGATTTAAAATCTCTTTCGGCGGACGTTTTTCAGCGTGGATAATATTGCCGTCAACGCCGGAAAGCCCGACGGCGGCGATGCCGCGATGACGCAGTGCGGCTAAAATATCCGTGTTAATTTTGCCCGCAAAGGTCATTTTCGCAAGTTCCAAAGTGTCGTCGTCCGTTACGCGGCGCGGTGGGCTGGGTCACGGTGCCAGTCCGGGTGCCAGTCCAGTTTCACCAGCCGGCCGGTGGTTCTACCACCTGGCCGACGAAACTTCATCGGTCAGAGGCCACTATCTCCGGCCGGCCGGTGAAGCTTGGGACCAGTGGGATGGCTCAGTTCTCGTGGCACACTCGCGGTCATGTCGGAGGTGCTCTGGACCCCGCCGCTCGACGGGTCGAGCCGGCTCGAGCGGTTCGCTGAGGGCGTGGGGCGCGACCCGCACGACTACCCCGCGCTGCACGCCTGGTCGGTCACCGAGCCCGACGCCTTCTGGCGCGCGGTGTGGGACTACGCCGAGCTTCCCGGTAGTGGGGCGCTGACGCCCGCGCTCGCAGACTCTGCGATGCCCGGCGCCATCTGGTTCCCCGACCTGCGGCTCAACTACGCGGAGGCGATGCTCTCTCTTCCCGGTCGCGGTGACGACGACGTGGTGGTGGTTGCCACGTCGCAGAGCCGGGATCGCGTCGAGCTGACCTCACAGGAGCTGCGCGACCAGGTGGCCCGGGCGCGAGCCGGGTTGATCCGATCCGGAGTGGGAAGCGGCGACCGGGTGGCGGCGTACTCCCCCAACATTCCCGAGACCCTGGTGCTGATGCTGGCGACCGCGAGCTTGGGCGCGGTGTTCTCGTCGTGCGCTCCCGAGTTCGGCACCCAGAGCGTGGTCGACCGCTGGCAGCAGATCGAGCCGACCGTGCTGCTCGCCGTCGACGGCTACCGCTACGGCACCAAGCCCGTCGACCGGGCCGCGGAAGTTGCTGCCATCAGGGCCGCGCTCCCGTCGGTGACCACCACCGTCTGGCTCGGCTACCTCGACGCGTCGGCTCCCGTCCCCCAGGGCGCCGTCGCTTGGGCGGACTTCGTCGCCACTGCGGCCCCGATGGCTTTCGAGCCGGTCGAGTTCGACCATCCGCTCTACGTGCTGTTCTCGTCCGGCACCACGGGACTGCCCAAGCCGATCGTGCACGGGCACGGCGGCATCACGCTCGAGCACGCCAAGTCGCTGGCACTCCAGCTCGACATCGGCCCCACCGATCGCTTCTTCTGGTTCTCCACCACCGGATGGATGATGTGGAACCTGCTCGTCTCAGGGCTCCTCGTCGGTTCGACGATCGTGCTGCACGACGGCGACCCGGGCTCCCCTGACCTCGGCGCTCTGTGGCAGCTGGCCGCCGACGAGGAGGTCACCGCCTTCGGAGTCAGCGCCCCGTTCCTGATGGCCTGTCGCAAGACCGAGCTGGTGCCGCGAGAGATCGCCGAACTGTCCCGCGTGCGCGTCGTCGGATCGACCGGCGCCCCGCTGCCCGCCGAGGGATTCAGATGGGTGGCCGACGCCGTCAGCAGCACGGCGCAGCTCAGCTCCCTCAGTGGAGGCACCGACGTGTGCTCGGCGTTCGTCGGATCTGCCCCCACCGTGCCGGTCTACGTCGGCGAGATCTCGTGCCGAGCACTGGGATGCTCCGTGGAGGCGTGGGACGACGATCGGCAACCGGTGACCGGCTCGCTCGGCGAGCTCGTGATCACCGCGCCGATGCCCTCGATGCCGGTCGGCTTCTGGGGCGACGCCGACGGGTCGCGCTACAGGGCCGCCTACTTCGAGGACATCCCGGGCGTCTGGCGCCACGGTGACTGGATCACCTTCACCGACCACGGCAGCTGCGTCATCACCGGGCGCAGCGACGCCACCCTCAACCGTGGCGGCGTCCGCCTCGGTACCTCCGAGTTCTACGCAGTCGTGGAGTCGCTCGACGCCGTGCGCGACAGCCTGGTCGTGCACCTCGAGGACGACGACGGAGGCGCTGGCACCCTCATCCTGTTCGTCGTGCTAGGCGAGGGCATCGTTCTCGACGACGACCTGCGCCGGGAGATCGCCACTGCCCTGCGCACCCGACTCTCCCCCCGACACGTGCCCGACGAGCTGCACGCCGTGGCGGCGCTGCCGCGCACGCTCTCGGGCAAGAAGCTCGAGGTCCCGGTGAAGAAGATCCTGCAAGGCACGCCGCCCGAGAAGGCCGCCGCCCAAGGCGCGCTCACCGACCCCAGCGCCCTCGACCAGTTCGCCGG
>JBAUWM010000146.1:0-3041 GCA_049583775.1 Nocardioides sp. | reverse complement strand
TACACCGGCGAGATCTCCCACTACGTCTATGCCGAGGAGAAGGCGGTCGCGATCCGCGCACTCGCTGAGCAGCGCGGCTACGACCTCGCGTCGTGCTATGCCTACAGCGACTCGGTGACCGACGTGCCGATGCTCGAACTGGTCGGTCACCCCCACGCCGTCAACCCCGATCGCGAACTGCGCAAGGCTGCGGCCGCGCGCGGCTGGCCCGTCCTGGTGTTCACCAAGCCCGTGGCGTTGCGCGGCAGAGTGCCGCTGCCTCCGGCGAAGCCCACCCTCGCCGCGCTCGCGGTCGGCGGTGCGGTCGCCGTCGGCGGCGTGATGTGGGCCAACGCGCGCAAGCGTCGACCTGCGTGACGTGGCGGGCCTACGCTGCGATGCATGGGCCTTCTCTCACGGGTGCTCGGCGGCAAGCCGGGTGAGACCGCGATCAACGAGACCGTGCGCGATTCGGTCGGCGTGCTGCCCGGCGTCACCGGCCACGACATCACGTATCGGCACGGACCAACGGGCACCGGGCTCGTCTCCGGCTCGGTCGAGGTGGCTGACCTGCCGCGCTACCTCGACGTGCTGCTGCGCATCCATGGCGTGCTCGGCGGCCTGCTCGGCTCTGGGGCCACCGACGTCTCGTACGACGTCGTCGCCCAGCTGCCGGACGGCACCACCCGGACCCCGGGAGAGATCGGTCTGGCCCAGCCGACCACCGGTCGCGAGATCGGCGAACGACTCGCCTGACCGCGACACGCTCGGCGCTCCCTCGGGGCAAAAGTCAAGGGTTGTCACTGGCGCCAGGCAGGCGTAGAAACAGAGGTACCCAGAACTCAACAGGCAGCACGTGAACCGGGTACCCACGCGGCGATCCACCCTTCCTTAGGGCGCCTGCAGCCGGGAATTGCCCGACGCAGCAAGAGATAAATGCACGCTTGGTAGCCAGCGGTTTCACGTGTCAGCGGTGGCACTCAGGACACTTGTGGCCTGGGTGCCACCTGCTATGTCACGACCGTTGGTTGAGGTGTGAGGAGCGCCAGCGACGAGCCTCGAAACCACCGGCACCGCACGGCTCGAGTTGGTTCTCGACTCATTGGGTTTCGAGGCTCAGGCCTAGCGGCCTTCACACCTCAACCACCGACGCGGCTTCGCGGCTCACGCCTAGCGGCCTTCACACCTCAACCACCGGCGCAGCTTCGAGGCTCAGGCCTGACGGCCTTCACACCTCAACCACCTCAGTCGGCGGCGCGACGCAGTGGGCTGGCCTCGGCACCGGCCGCGTAGGCCTCGGCACCGTAGAGCGCCCAGGCGTGGACGCCGGCCGCCCCACCTTCGACGTACCCGCGCAGGTTCGACTCGTATGCCGGGCGCAGCGCGAGGTGTCCGGCCTCCGGCACGACCAGAGATTTCTCGTCCACACCGCGTGCCACCAGCACGAGCCGTTCGACGGCGCGCGCCACGATGCCGTTGTGCGAGGGGAACGGCGCAGCGGTGATCAGCTCGGCGTGCAGCAGTGCTGCCACCAGCAGGGCCGGCGCATCGGTATCCATCAGCGCCACCTGGGCGATGTCGCGCAGACGAGCGGCCGACTCGGTGTCGCGCGGTCGACCCAACCGGTCCGGGGGCAGGGAGCTCGAGCCGGCCAGGACGTGGATCCGCGCGAACGCCTGCAGGGGCGAGGAGCGCAGCGTCGGCACCAAGCCCAGCAGCTCGGTCGACACCCGGACGGAGTCACCCGCGATCTCGTCGCCCGTACCGTCGCGTACCTGCGCGAGCGAGGAGGCCGAGCCCTCGAGCACTGCGCTGGCGTGCGCGCCACGCAGCAGCGACTCGGCGGTGGTCTCCGGCGAGGTGCGGCGCAGGCCGCGATCGCGCAGCATCACGTCGATGCCGTCGCGGGCCGCGGCGTACGCCGACGGCACGCCCTCCTGCGAGGCCAACCAGGACAGCGGATCCGACGTCACAGCGGGCAAGGCTACGGCCCTCGCGAGCCGTCACATCACCAGGAGCGGGCGATGGCGCGGAACACGCGGTAGGTGGCCTCTTCGTCCTGCTCGATCCCGTAGTCGCTGAGCTTCACGATGACGGTGTCGGTGCGCGGGTGGACGTAGATGTACTGGCCGAAGACACCGATGGCGCTCGCGTCGGCCAGCCGGCGTCCGCGTTGGTCACCCGGGATGTGCCAGAACGACGACGAGTACGGCCAGCCCGACACCAGCCTGGGTCGAGGTGTGAGCAACCGGTCGAGCCAGGCGCGTGAAACCGGCGACCGCTTCGTGCCGGCCTCGACGATCAGCAGCCCGAGTCGGGCGAAGTCGCGTGCGGAGGCGTTCAGGCAGCAGAAGCCTTTGGCGGTGCCGCCCGGTCGATCGAGATTCCAGCTCGCACGGAACTGCGCACCAGCGGGTTCCCAGAGACGCTCCCGAAAGGCGGTCACCAGATCCTGGCCGAGCACTTTCGCCACGACCATCGAGAGCAGCTGGGTGTTGAAGCTGATGTATTCGCCGCGGGTGCCGGGTGTGAACACCAGCTGCCGGTGCATGCGTGCGTAGCTGCGGAGGTCTGGAGTGACGAGGAGTTGATAGGTGCCGGTCGCGAGTCCGCTGATCTCGGTGACGAACGTGGGGTCGGTCGGGTCGGCCTCGTAGCTCTCGGGCGCGTCGATGCCGCTGGTCATGTCGAGCAGGTCGCGGACGGTGATGCGGTTGTAGCCCGGGTCTCCCTGGCTCGGATCGGTGACGCGGAGCCACGGCAACACGTCGACGACGCGGCTGCTCATCAGGAGCTTGCCCTCGTCGATCGCCTGCTGGGTGAGCAAAGAGACCAGCGACTTGGCGACCGACCACGAGGCCAGTCGCGAACTGGGTTCGGTGGCTGCGCCGTACCACTCCTCGACGAGCCGCCCGCGATGGAGCACCACGAACGCTCGCGTGGCGGTACCGGTCAAGAACTCCCCCACCGACAGCGACGCACCTTGTTTCCACGGCACCCGGTCCGGCAACTGTTGCCTGCTCGGTGGAAGGCGTCGCACCCGCTCGGCTGGACCGATCGGG
>JBAUWM010000145.1:0-2244 GCA_049583775.1 Nocardioides sp. | reverse complement strand
GTGGTCGACGACACGGCGGTGACCCCGCAGTACGTGCAGGGGGTGGCCGCTGAGCGCGAGCTCCCCATGATCAAGCGGATCGCTGTCGGTTCTATCCGCAACAAGCTGCTGTTGATCCTGCCGGCCGCGCTGCTGCTCAGCGAGTTCCTGCCCGACCTGCTCACACCGATCCTGATGGCTGGCGGCACCTTCTTGTGCTTCGAGGGAGCCGAGAAGATCTGGGAACGCATCGGCCCCGGCCACCACGAGGCCCACGCCATACAGGTGCTCCAGGGAGAGGACGTCGAGGACACCATGGTCTCCGGGGCGATCCGGACCGACCTGATCCTCTCGGCGGAGATCATGGTGATCTCACTCAACGAGGTGGCCGACGAGAACTTCATCTCGAGGTTGCTCATCCTCGTCGTCGTCGCGATCGGCATCACGGTGCTGGTCTATGGCGTGGTGGCGCTCATCGTGAAGATGGACGACGTCGGGCTCAACCTGGCGCAGCGCACGTCGCGCGCGCTCCAGAAGATCGGTCGCGGCCTGGTGCGCGGAATGCCTGGCTTGCTTGCCGTGATCTCGGTCGTGGGCACCGCCGCGATGCTCTGGGTCGGTGGGCACATCCTGCTCGTCGGCGTCGACGACCTCGGTTGGCACGGCCCCTACGACCTGGTGCACCACCTGGAGGAAGACGCGCACGACGCCGTCTCCGGCATGGGAGGCCTCGCGGGGTGGCTGGTCAACACCGGCGCCTCAGCTCTGGTGGGTGTCGTGGTCGGCGCCGTCGTGGTCGCGGTGATGCACGTGCTGCCGTTCGGTAGCAGTCATGAGGATTCCGCGAACGAGGTATCGCCGACTTAGGCTGACCGGGCCCGCATGGGAGATCCCGACGTACGTGCAGAAGCACGGTGCGGCATGCACTTCTCATAGGAGAAATACGATGGACTTCAAGGTCGCTGACCTCTCCCTGGCTGACTACGGCCGCACCGAGATCGAGCTCGCCGAGCACGAGATGCCCGGCCTGATGGCCATGCGTGAGCGCTTCGGTGACTCCAAGCCGCTCGCCGGTGCCCGGATCGCGGGCTCGCTCCACATGACGATCCAGACCGCCGTGCTCATCGAGACGCTCACGGCGCTCGGTGCCGAGGTCCGCTGGGCCTCGTGCAACATCTTCTCGACCCAGGACCACGCGGCGGCGGCCATCGCCGTCGGTCCGACGGGAACCCCTGAGGCGCCCGCCGGTGTGCCCGTCTTCGCCTGGAAGGGCGAGACGCTGGAGGAGTACTGGTGGTGCACCCAGCAGATCCTCGACTGGCCCGGCGACAACTTGCCGAACATGATCCTTGATGACGGCGGCGACGCCACGCTGCTGGTGCACCTCGGTGTGCAGGCGGAGAAGACCGGGATCGCTCCTGACCCGTCCACCGCCACCAGCGGCGAGCAGAAGATCATCTTCGAGGTCCTCAACGAGGTCCTCGCGAGCAAGCCGAACCACTGGACCCCGCTGGCCAACTCGATCAAGGGCGTCACCGAGGAGACCACGACCGGCGTGCACCGCCTCCTCGAGATGATGAAGGAGGGGTCGCTCCTCTTCCCCGCCATCAACGTCAACGACTCGGTCACCAAGTCGAAGTTCGACAACAAGTACGGCTGCCGCCACTCGCTCATCGACGGCATCAACCGCGCAACCGACGTCCTCATCGGCGGCAAGGTCGCCGTCGTGGCCGGCTACGGCGACGTCGGCAAGGGCTGTGCGGAGTCGCTCCGCGGCCAGGGTGCTCGCGTGATCATCACCGAGATCGACCCCATCTGCGCCCTGCAGGCCTCGATGGACGGCTACCAGGTCACCACGCTCGAAGAGGCGCTGCCCTACGCCGACATCATCATCACGTCGACCGGTAACAAGGACGTCGTGACGATCGACCACATGAAGTCGATGAAGCACAACGCGATCGTCGGCAACATCGGTCACTTCGACAACGAGATCGACATGGCCGGGCTCGAAGCCCCGGGCGTGGCCGTGCGCAAGAACGTCAAGGCGCAGGTTGACCTGTGGACGTTCCCCAGCGGCAAGGCGATCATCATCTTGTCCGAGGGTCGTCTGATGAACCTCGGCAACGCGACGGGTCACCCGTCGTTCGTGATGTCGAACTCGTTCACCAACCAGGTGTTGGCGCAGATCGAGATCTTCACCAAGACCGAGGACTACCCGGTCGGCGTCTACGTGCTGCCCAAGCACCTCGACGAGGAGGTCGCCCG
>JBAUWM010000144.1:0-4682 GCA_049583775.1 Nocardioides sp. | reverse complement strand
AACGACACGCGTGCGGGTCAACCCCGACGACGGTGTTCTCCACGACCCAGACCAGCACCGCCAACAGCTGCGCAACCTCCGCCTCACGCACCCCAGCGACCGTGGCACGCACGGCCTCCAGAGTGGTGGCGGAGGTACTCGTCGGCATGCGACCAGTCTAGACCACTCGCAGGCGTTTCGCTAGTATGTTCGAACTCTTGTGGCTCCCGATGTATGACCGACGGGCGTGAGGGGGGCGGGGGTCAGCACTAGGCTGTGCCGGATGATGGGCACGGTGGGCACTGCGTCATGGGGTCGCCGATTTCTGGCGCTGTTGGTTGATTGGGTGGCCTCGACCCTGGTGGTCGTCACTTTCGTCGGCTGGGACGAGTACTCGGCCGTCGGCAGTACTGCTCAGCTCTTCGTGCTGCCCACCTACATCGTGCAGTCGGCCCTGCTCACCTGGTCGTTGTCGGGGTCGTTCGGCAAGCTCGTCACCGGCTTGCGGGTCGTGCCGGATCCGGGTCCCATGAGGCCGTTCAACCCGCTCCGGCTGCTGCTCCGTCAGGTGATGGTGGCGCTGGTGATCCCGCCGTTGGTGTTCCGACCCGATGGTCGGGGCCTGCACGACCTCGTGGCAGGGACGGCTACTGTCCGACTCGATACCTTCCGCGCCCGCACCGGTCGCTGACTCGAAAGGCTCCTGCCATGACGCGATCACCCCTGCGCCGCACCTCGGCCGCCGCCGTGCTGTTGCTGGCCCTGGGAAGCCTGGCTGCCTGCGGTGGCGACGACGAGCCGACCGCTGACAGCTCAGAGAATTCGAGCGCCGCGGCTGACGATCCCGCGGACTCTGACGGCTCGGGCGATTCGGACGACTCGGGCGACTCGGGCGACTCCGAGGGCGACGCGATCGACGCGTCCGACTTCATCGAGGTGTACGGCGCGGCCCTCGACAAGGCATCGACCGCGAACTTCTCGATGCTTGTCGACGGGCCCGTGCCCGCCGAGATGAGCGGCCAGATGGACTTCACCACCCAACCGCCGGCCACGCGGATGAGTCTTCAAGATCCGGCCTCTGGCCAAGAGCAAGAGCTGACCCTGGTCGACGGGTCGCTCTACGTGAAGATCCCCGGCGGCAAGTACTACCGGACCGACCTCGCCGACAGTCCGCTCGGCGGTGGCAGCACCGGGGCGCTCGACCCGCGCGCGCTACTCGACACGTTCGAGAAGGCCATCATCAGCGCCGCCTACCTCGGCAGTACGGACGTCGATGGCGAGGCCCTCGAGCACTACCGCATCGTTTTGGACGGCGCGGCCATGCAGGAGGCTTCGGGTGCCACGGAGGTGCCAGATGCGGCGGTGCCCGACGAGCTCACCTTTGAGGCGTTCTTCGGCGACGACCTGCTTCGGCGCGTGCTGCTCGATCTCGGCGAGCAGGGCGGCACGGTCGATGTGCGCTACGACGACTGGGGCACCGACGTCGAGATCGTCGCCCCGCCGGCCAGCCAGGTGCAGCAGCTGCCCGGCGGCTGACCTGCCGCTGGCTGATCCGGCTACGCGCGGTCAGCGGCCCTTCATGTTCTGCCGCATGCCCTTCATGCTGGTAGGCACTGGCCCGCGGGGGAGCGGAACCTTCGGACGCTGCGCGTCCAGCGCCTTGATCCGGTTGAGCACGTCGGTGATCTCGGCGGGCTTCACCTGACGCTTGCGCTTCTGGACCGTACGCACCAGCTTCGCAAGCGGCACCTGGCCGGGGTCCTTGCCGACAACGATCTCCTGGATCGGGACCTCGAAGGCCACCCGCTCGTGCTTGCGCCGCTCGCTCGCCATCAAGGTCTTGAGCCGATGCGGATTGCCTTCGCCGACCAGGATGATGCCGGGAGGGCCGACCACGCGGTGCACCATGTCCTGTTGCTTGGTGAACCCGATGAGTTCTTCGACGGTCCAGCCGCGGCGCAGCATGCTGAGCGCCCGAGCGCCGGCGCCCACCTGACCGTCGAGACGGTTGTAAGCGGCGCGCTGCGCACGGCGGCTGAACGTGATCATCATGCCGAGCAGTCCGAAGGCGATGCCGCCGATGATCGAGATGACCAGGTTGAAGGTGCCCGAGTCGGGCGGCAGCAACCAGAAGAGGCCGAAGCCAGCCGCACCGACGAGCAGGAAGATGCCGAGCATCCACCACCCGATGCGGCGGTCGCCCTGCTTGGACATCCGGTAGGTCTCGATGATCTGCCGGCGACGACTCATCTTGGTGGGGTCGGTCTCCCGGACCTTGGGCTCCTTGGCCATCTGCTCTCGTGCTGCCTTCGCTGCTCGGGTGGTGCGGGTGGGACCGGCGCTCAGGCCGGGGCGCCCTGGCGGGCGTCCATCGCCTGACGGTACAGGCGTCCGGCGCGGTACGACGAACGCACCAACGGGCCGGACAGCACGCCAGAGAAACCGACCTCTTCGCCCTCGGCCTGAAGCTCGACGAACTCCTCCGGCTTGACCCAGCGCTCGACCGGGTGGTGGCGGGCCGAGGGGCGCAGGTACTGGGTGATCGTGATGATCTCGCAGCCTGCCGCGTGCAGGTCGACCAGCGCTTGACTGACCTCCTCGCGCGTCTCGCCCATGCCGAGGATCAGGTTCGACTTGGTCACCAGACCGAAGTCGCGGGCCTGGGTGATGACGTCGAGGGAACGGTCGTAGCGAAACGCCGGGCGGATCCGCTTGAAGATGCGCGGGACGGTCTCCACGTTGTGGGCCAGCACCTCTGGCCGCGACTCGAACACCTCGCTCAGCAGCTCGGGTTTTCCGTTGAAGTCGGGAATCAGGTTCTCGACACCGGTGCCGGGGTTCAGCTCATGGATGGCGCGAACCGTCTCGGCGTACAGCCAAGCCCCACCGTCGTCCAGGTCGTCGCGGGCAACGCCGGTGATGGTCGCGTAGCGAAGCTCCATCTTCTGCACCGACTCGGCCACCCGACGCGGCTCGTCACGATCGAGCGGCTGTGGCTTGCCCGTGTCGATCTGGCAAAAGTCACAACGTCGGGTGCACTGGTCACCGCCGATGAGGAAGGTGGCCTCGCGGTCTTCCCAGCACTCGTAGATGTTGGGGCAGCCAGCCTCCTGGCACACGGTGTGCAGGCCCTCGGACTTCACCAGCGACTGGAGAGCCTTGAACTCCGGCCCCATCTTCGCGCGGGTCTTGATCCACTCCGGCTTGCGCTCGATCGGGGTCTCGGCATTACGGACCTCGAGGCGCAGCAGCTTGCGACCGGCAGACGTGGGGGACGAGGGGGTGGTGGTCACTCCCAGAACACTACGCCGCGACCCGACGCCGCCCAACGTGGCTCAGCGCACAGCCGGAGGAGAATCAGGGCACGTCGCGACGACGGAAGAGCAGCAGTGAGGGCACGCCGGCCAAGACCAGCAATCCGCCGGCGTACCAGGCGCCGTGAGCAGTGCTGACCGTGCGGTTCTCGTCGCAGTCGAGATCGCTCGGTGGACGTCGGGAGGCGTAGCACTCTGCGGGTACCGACACGTAGTACTCGGCGCCGTCCTGGACGATGGCCGCCGCGTTGACGGTCGGCTCCCACTGACCCACCTTGTCGGCGCCGATCACGCCGATCACGACGCCACCGGCGACGGACACGGCGAAGAGCACGCCCAAGGTGGCCACCGTGCTTCGGAACAACATGGTGAGGGCGTAGCCGCCGACTGCGGCACCCATCGCGAACGCGGTGCCGCGAAGTCCCTGCTGCAGGCAGTCGGTCAGGGCGCCGGATCGGACGTCGAGGTCGCGCATCGCCGCAATTCCCCGAAGACCGAGCCAGTAGGCGACCGTGACCATCAGCGTGATGGCGCCGGCCACGAGGGCTACGGCGATCGCCTTGGCCACCCAGACCCGCACGCGCCGGGTCTGGAAGAGCAGCTGGTTGCTCATCGAGCCGGTGGCCCAGTCGTGGCCCACGAACGTGGCGCCGAGCAGGGCCATGAGCGCGACCAAGAGCGTGACGACCGCGATTCCGGAGCCGTTCTCGCGCTCCTGGTCGAGGTCCAGCGGCTCGCGATAGAGGTAGTACTCGATGCGCGGGAGCACGTACTCCTCGCAGACCGCCCGCACGTCGACGGTGTCCTCAGTGACGTTGTAGCGGCCGGGCCGCTTGACGCAGCGCTCGACCTCGCGCTCGGAGAAGCGGGAGTCCCTCTCGACCTGCTCCTGTGCCTGCGCGATATCGGCTTCGCTGAGGCCGCGGGTGTTGTAGGCGGTCGTGGCCATGATCACCACGGGCACGATGACCGAGGCGGCTAGCAGCACCACCACGGCTCGCCGCCAGAGCAGTCGAGTCAGCTCGACCCCGATCGCCCGGATCATTGGTCGGCTCCGCTCGTTGTCTCGGTATGGCCCAACGTGTCATCAGCAGTCAGCTCGAGGAACACTGACTCGAGGTCACGGCGCCGCGAGACGAGACCGGTGAGCCAGATGTCTGCTGCTCCCAGGGCTCGAGTGATCGCTGCCGGGTCGTCGGTCTCGACGAGCAGCTCGTCACCGGTGGCGCGAGCGGTGAGCCCGGCGGCCTCGAGGGCGCCGAGGGCGGCCGCGACGTCGGGCACCGCGACAGAATGCGCGGCGGGGCCGGAGTCGATCAGCTGGTCGACCGGTCCGGAGGCGAGCAGTCGGCCGTTGCCGATGATGGTGGCGGAGGTGCACACCTGTTG